>JBOGKL010000279.1:0-2036 GCA_050745525.1 Terriglobales bacterium
CGCCAAGGATGGCACCCTCCTCGGCGTGCACATGATCGGCCCCGTGGTGACCGAGCTCATCAGCGAAGCCACCCTCGCGCTGCAATTGAACGCCGCCGCCGAGGAGATCATGCAGACCATCCACGCCCACCCCACCGTCTACGAGGCCATCCTCGATTCGGCCAACAACATCTACGGACTTACCATCAACGCCTAAGCAGTTGCCGCTCCCCGCTTCACAGGTCGCCTCGCTTCGCGTCGAGCATCTCGGCCGCATCTCGTACGCCGCGGCCGAGGATCTGCAAAAAGCCCTGGTGCGTATGCGCCAGGCGGATGCCATCCCCGACACGCTGCTGTTGCTCGAGCACGACCCCGTCATCACGCTGGGCCGCAACGCGCACGCGGAAAACGTCCTGCAGGGCAGTACCGCCCTCGCCGCCCGCGGCATCACGGTGGCCGAGTGCGACCGCGGCGGCGACGTCACCTTCCACGGCCCCGGCCAACTGGTCGGTTATCCCATCCTCGACCTGCGCGCCTGTCCCCGCCCGGCCTTCCTGCCGCCGCGCGCGGGCCGCCTCGAACTCGGCCCCGTGGATTACGTGCGCGCGCTCGAAGAAGTCCTCATCCGCGTTGCCGCCGCCTGCGGCGTCCCCGCCCGCCGCCTCCCCGGCCTCACCGGCGTCTGGACGGCCCCCCGTCAATCAATGGACCCCGCCGAGAAATTCGCCGCCATCGGCGTCCACGTCGCCCGCGGCGTCACCAGCCACGGTTTCGCCCTCAACGTCAGCAACGACCTAAGCGGCTTCGATTGCATCATCCCCTGCGGCATCCGCGACCATGGGGTCACCTCGCTCGCGCGCCAGACCGGCCGCGAATGGGATTTGAGCGGCGTGGCGGCCCGCGTGGAGCGCGAATTCCTTGCCGTCTTCGCGCGCTCGTTGGTCTCCAGCCCCAATTTGTGGGACCATAAAGGGTTGCAGAAATTTTTACCTAGCGAGGAATGAAGGCATGCCTGTGGACGTCGTAATGCCCCAGATGGGTGAATCGGTGGTTGAGGGTACGGTCACCAAGTGGTTGCGTAAGCCCGGCGAGAGCGTGCGCCAGGACGAACCGCTGTTTGAGATCTCCACGGATAAGGTTGATGCGGAGATTCCAGCACCTGCCAGCGGCATCCTGAAGGAGATCAAAGTCGCCGCCGGCCAAACCGTAGAAGTGAACACGGTCGTAGCTATCCTGGAAACCGGAACCGCTGGCACCCCGCGAAGCGCAGAGCGCGAAGCAGGGTCCGCTCCGTCCGCCCAGCAACCAGCGCCGTCCGTCCCACCTCCCTCCCAAGCCCCGGCAGCTTCCGTCCGTCCCCCGGCTGCGGCTCCCGAGCCCACACCGACGCCCGCCACCGCAGCCGAAGTCCGGTCTTCTCCCCTCGTCCGCCGCCTCGCCGCCGAGCACAACATTGACCTCTCGCGCGTCGCTCCCACCGGCGACGGTGGCCGCGTCTCCAAGCGCGACGTGATGAACTTTATCGAGTCAGGTGCGGCGCCGCCGCCGCCGTCCGCTGCCGCTCCTGCAGCTCCTGCGCCATCCGTATCGCTTCCGTCCGCGCCCGCCCCACGCCCCGCCGCTCCCGCCCCGGCGCCCGTGGTCTACGCCCCCGGCTCGGTCCGCATCGAGCCCATGACCCTGATGCGCAAGCGCATTGCCGAGCACATGGTGATGAGCAAGCGCACCTCGCCCCACGTCTATACCATCTTTGCTGTCGATGTCACCACCATCGCCCGCGTCCGCGAGCAGGAAAAGGCGCGCTTCGAGTCCTCCACCGGCCAGAAGCTCACCTTCATGCCCTTCTTCTGCCAGGCCACCGTGGCCATGCTGCGCCAGTTCCCGGTGATCAACTCCTCCATGCAGGAGGACTCCATTGTCTACAAGAACGACATCAATCTCGGTATCGCCGTCTCGCTCGACTGGGGCCTGATCGTGCCCGTCATCAAGCACGCCGAGGAGAAAAACTTCCTCGGTCTCCAGCACGCCATCAACGACCTCTCCGCCCGCGCCCGCAC
>JBOGKL010000280.1:0-8146 GCA_050745525.1 Terriglobales bacterium
TGCTCCGAATCACTCGGGCTCTTCGCCTTGCTCCAGTCCCGCCCGCACGAACTCTGGGCGCGCTTCTTCTCCTCGTCCCTGGAAGATCGCCTCCGCTACGCCCCAAGCGACTGCTTCGAGACCTTCCCATTCCCGGCAAGCTACGAGACGAACGCCGCGCTTGAGTCCATCGGCCGCGAGTACTACGATTACCGTGCCGATCTTATGATCAAGCGCGACTTGGGCCTGACCAAAATCTACAACCTCTTCCACAACCGCTACGAGCACGCAGCCGATATCGTCCGGCTGCGGGAACTCCACGCCGCCCTCGACCGCGCCGTACTCGATGCCTATGGCTGGCATGACCTCGACGCAGTCTGCGACTTCCTGCCCGAGTATGAGACGGCCGAAGGCGACGAGGAAGAGGCCGAAAAAGAGCAGAAATATCGTTACCGCTGGCCCGACGCCCTGCGCGATGAGGTGCTGGCGCGGCTACTCGCGCTGAACCAAGAGCGGGCGCAGCAGGAGCGGACGGCGGCCGAGACGGCTGATCGCGACAAAAAGCCGGCGCGCCGCAAAAAGGCCACTGCGGCCGCGACGCTGTTCCCGGAGGGGTAAGCTATGCCAGTGGCCATCCCGGCGATCAAATCGGAGGACGTCAGAGCCAAGCTTGTGGACGCGCTCCGCCTCGACCTCGTCGGCCCCGATGCCACCGTCGGCGACCCTAATGAGGTTCTGGAACAGGCGCCCACGCGCTGGTATCTCACCGGCTTTCTCGCGCCCCAGAGCGCCGCAATAGCCGACCGCAGCGACGAAGCGGCGCAGGAGGATCTCGAGCTCAGCGCCGGCGACGACGACGGCGACGGCACGCCCGACGCCGTTCCCGGTCGCGACAAGATCTATCCCTCGTCCATCGGTCTCAGTGTGATCGTGGCCGGCGCCTGCGAAACGCTGCAGGTCGAGGCGAGTTGGGGCGACTACGCCGCCTCCGACGGCGAACGTTGGACCCGTCACCCAGGGCATGCGGTCATGCCCCTGGCCATCCCGGCGGCCACCAGGCAGCCGAGGCTGACCCGCGTTCCAGAAGGCCGCGGGCTCGTAATCGCTCTGAGCGTGCGCGGAATTCCTGAACGCTTCGGCCTGGGCCCCGGCGCGCGCGTCGTCTCGGTCTTTCTTGTCAACCAGCGCAAGCCGGAGCCCGAACCGTCGCGCCGCGACCAGGCCTTTGCCTTTCAGGCCGCGCTCCGCCTCACCACCGCCGGCGGCTTCGTGGCCCGCCCCGACCTTCACGGCCTAGCGGCCGGGCCCGAAGGTCCAGCTGAGTGGGACGACCGCGTTGCCGACCTGCAGTACCGAGAGACGTGCGAATACGCCGTCGGCCACAACGTGTCAACCACCGCCGCCGTGGCGGACGGCGTCTGCCGCGAGGTTGCGACCGCCTGGGTGCCGGCCGCCGAGGTCGAGCGCGTGGACGTGGCGAGAATTCCGGACGCTGAGCTCTCGATGGACGCCCTCGCCGCCCTCGATACTGGCGACGGCTTCGCCCGGGCTCTGCAGCCCCTGGTCGCGCGATATCGGGTTTGGATTGAGGCCCAGGCGAAAACCCAAGGCCTTGACGCCAAGCGCGCCCGCAGCCTCGATGATCTTGTCCACCGCGCCAGGCGGGCGGCCGATCGCATCGAGCAGGGCATCGCCACGCTCGCCGATGCCGGCTGCCGCGAAGCGTTTCGCGCCGCCAATCGCGCCATGGCGACCGCCGCCCGGCGGCGCCGCGTGGGCGAACGCCCGCAGTGGCGCCCGTTTCAGTTGGCCTTCATCTTGCTCAACCTCGCGGGGATTGGCGAACCATCCAGCCCAGACCGCGAAGTTGTGGACCTGCTGTTTTTTCCCACCGGCGGCGGCAAGACTGAAGCCTACCTCGGCCTCGCCGCCTTTACCCTGGTGCTGCGCCGCCTCCGGCAACCCGGCGTCGGCTCCGCCGGCGTCAGCGTGCTGATGCGCTACACGCTGCGCCTGCTGACGTTCGACCAGCTCAGCCGCGCCGCCACCATGATCTGCGCCCTCGAGCTCGAGCGTCAGCAGGATGTGATCCGGCTCGGCACTTGGCCCTTTGAAATCGGCCTCTGGGTCGGCCGCGCCGCGACCCCAAACCAGATGGGCCGGGTCAATGACAACAACCCCGACTCGGCCCGCTCCCGAACGCTAGCTCACCTGCGCGATGACCGCAGAGCCGCGCCCATCCCGCTTGAGGTTTGCCCCTGGTGCAACACCAAGCTGGAGCCCCGATCGTTTCGATTGCGGCCCGACGATAAGCAGCCCACCGAGCTTCTGATCCGCTGCTGCAACCCGAGCTGCGACTTCGGCCGCGGGCAGCATCTACCCATCGTCGCCGTGGACGAGGTTGCGTACCGGCGCCTGCCATGTTTCCTGATTGCCACCGTGGACAAGTTCGCCGCCTTGCCCTGGACCGGGCGCGCCGGCGCCTTCTTCGGCCGGGTGGAGCGATACGACCGCGAAGGCTTCTAAGGCGCCTGTGACCCCGAGCGCGGCGCTTATCTGCCGTCCAAATCCCTCCCGCCCCCCGATCTGATCATTCAGGACGAGTTGCATCTCATCTCGGGGCCGCTCGGCACCATGGCCGGGCTCTACGAATCCGCCATCGAGTGGCTCTGCCGAATGCCCGACGGCAGGCGACCCAAAATCATCGCTTCCACCGCGACCGTGCGGCGCGCCGAAAGCCAGATTCGCGCGCTGTTCAGCCGCGACCAGGCCGAGGTGTTCCCGCCCCCCGGCCCCGACCGGCGCGATTCCTTCTTTGCCCGCACGGTGCCGGCCAGCGAGGGCCCGGCGCGGCTCTACTGCGGCGTAGCGGCGCCGGGGCGCAGCCCCAAGGTGGCGCTGCTGCGCGTCTACCTGGCGCTGCTGACCGCCGCTGAGAAGTCCTACCAGCAAGGCCCGAAGTCCCCAGCCAACCCAGCCGACCCATACATGACGCTGCTCGGCTACTTCAATAGCCTGCGCGAGCTGGGCGGCGCCCGCCGCCTCATCTCCGACGAAATCCGCAATCGCGCCCAGGGCTACGCCGACCGCCGCCGTCGCGGCGAGGCGGCCGGGAGCTTCGCCTCGCGGGCGATTGACTACGAGCCGCGCGAGCTCACCAGCCGCATTGACACGGCCGCCGTGGCCGAAACAAAGCGCCGCCTCTCGCTCCCGTTTTCGAGCAAAGACGCAGTGGACGTGGCCATCGCCACCAACATGATCTCGGTTGGGCTCGACATCCCGCGGTTGGGCCTGATGGCGGTCTTCGGCCAACCCAAAACCACCGCCGAGTACATCCAGGCCACCAGCCGCGTCGGCCGCGAGTCCGCGAAGCCAGGCCTGATCGTAACCATATTCAACGTCCACCGGCCCCGGGATCGCTCCCATTACGAGCGCTTCGAGCACTTTCACGCCACCTTCTATCGCGGCGTCGAGGCCGCCAGCGTCACTCCCTTTTCTCCGCGCGCGCTCGACCGCGGCCTGGCCGCGACCCTGGTGGGCCTCGCCCGCCACGGGCATGCCCCGATGACGCCGCCCCGAGCCGCAGCCCAGGTGATTGAGGAGCGCGAGCGCCTCAGCTTCGCGGCCGAGGTGCCGGCTGAGCGCGCCGCCGCCCACGGCAAACTGACGCCGGAAGATCGCGAGCGGCTGCGGCAGCGGGTTCGACGGCGGGCGGCCGCGCTGCTCGATCTCTGGGCTAAACTGGCGCAACGCCATCGCAACGCTGGCACCGGCCTGCAATACAACCGCGTGGAGGCGCCCGGCACGCCGCCGCTGCTGTACGATTTTCTGGAAGATATTCCGCCCGGCGACGCCTCGCCTCGCTTCCGCGCCAACCGCTCGCTGCGCGATGTCGAACCCACGGTGGCGCTCTGGCGCAAGACATTACAGAACTCCGACCTGGAACCGGAGGGAACCGAATAATGCCGCCGCGGCCCAAACCTGCGGGAGAAATCCGCCAGAGCCAGTTGGTCACCATCTTCGGCCCCGGCGCCATGATGGACTTGCCTGATGACTCGGTATTAATTTCCGGCCTGCAAGGCTGGTCGCCGGGAGGCACGACGCTGCGCGAGCCCCGCCTCGCGCGCAAGCTGGCCCATCTGCTAAAACTGCCCGCGGTGGAGCTGCGCACGCCGCCGCCCTACGACCCCGACCCCCGCGCGCCCAGCACCGGCGTGAGCGCGTTCCTTTTCCCCGAATGGTTCGTGACCCGCGACATCCAGCCCAGACTGGGCGACACACCTGGGCGGCGTTCACGATTTCTGGTGCCGCGGCTCGCGCTGTACCACCGCCAGTTTCAGGATCAGGACCGCAAGAGGTGGCGTGTCGTGCCGATCCGCTTCGTCAGGGCGTGCCCACGAGGCCACATCGCGGATATTGACTGGTACGACTTCGTCCATCGCGGCCAGGCGAAAAACTGCCGTCTGGCCCAGCGCCAGCTTTACGTGGATGAGCAGGGAACCAGCAGCGACCTCTCCGAGGAGAGCATCCGCTGCGACTGCGGCGCCAGCCGCCAAATGGTCGAGGCCGCCAAGATGGAGTTGCGGCCATTTGGCGCATGCCAGGGCGAGCGTCCGTGGCTCGGGCCCTATTCCAAAGAGCACTGCGGCGAGCCTTCGCGGCTGCTGATCCGCTCCGCCTCAAACGCCTATTTCTCTGAGCGCATGAGCGTCATTTCGCTACCCGAACGCGACCAGGCGGCCCGGGAAGCAGTGGACCAGGTGCTGGATTTCCTGGAACTCGCCCAAACCGTCGAGGACGTCCGCCACGAGCGGCGCAAGGCCAAGGTCAGCGCCGCGCTCGAGGGCTTCACCGACGAAGAGGTGCTGGCCGACCTTGCCGCGCGCAACGCCGCGCCAGCGGAGAAGTCAGTCAAGCTGGCCGAGCTGGAAACCTTGATGGCCGTGAAGCCCGGCCCGGGCGCGCTTGAGGACAAGCCCGACAGCGTGTTCTCCGCGCGCGTACTTCCCGACGAAGTCTGGCGCCCGGCCGACTGCATGGCGCCCATCGAGCGCGTGGTGCTGGTTAGCCGCCTGCGCGAGGTGGTCGCCCAGGCGGGCTTCTCCCGCTTCGAGCCCCTCGCCCCTGACATCCAGGGCGACCTGGACCTCGGGGTGAAGCGCGCCGCCCTGGCCACGGAAACCAAATGGCTGCCCGCCTACGAGAACAAGGGCGAGGGGATCTATTTGCAGTTCCGGCAAGCCTCGCTCAACGCCTGGCTCGCCCAGCCCGACTCCGCGGCCCGTCAGCAGAAGATCTCGAAGGGCTTCGCCGCCTGGCGCGCCGAGCACCCCGGCAGCGCGAGGAAGCAGCACCCCGGCATGCGCTACCTGCTGCTGCACTCTTTCTCCCATTTGCTGGTCGGCGCCCTGGCCCTGCGCTGCGGCTACCCCGCAAGCGCCATCCGCGAGCGCATCTACTGCATCGATGGTGTTGGCTACGGCGTTCTGCTCTACACCGGCGCCACCGACGCGGAGGGCACGCTGGGTGGCCTGGTCGAGGTTGGCGAACGCATCCACGAGGTGGTACGCGAAGCGCTTGAGCTCGGCCGGCTCTGCTCCAACGATCCCGTCTGCGCGCAGCACGATCCCGCGGACGCGCACGAGAGGCGATTCCTGGCCGGCGCCGCCTGCCACGGCTGCCTCCTCATCGCTGAGACCAGTTGCGAACAGTACAACGATTTCCTCGACCGCGCCTGCGTGGTCCCGACGCTGGCCGACGAAGACACGGCGCTGTTCGCTGCCGGTTGGGATGTCTAACCCCATGTCCAGGCCGCTCGCCTCGCTCGCGCCCGCGGACCTCAGGGCTCTCGCGGCCGCGCTCCGGCAAAAGCGCCTGCGCCCGCCCTACACCGCCGCCGGCGACGTGGTCCACGCCAGCCTGGCGCCCGATGTCGCCCGCGAGCTTGCGCGCCTTGGCGAGGCGGGCTGCAGCCCCGACGGCCTGGCTGCCGTCTGCGAGAGCTTCCTCGCGGCGCAGGCGCATGCTGACCCGATGGTCGAGCTCGTGGCCACGGCGCCCGACGGCACCGCGCCAACTCGAGATACGGCCGTAGTCCTGCGAGGACTGTTTCAGCAGGCGACGCGCAGCGTGCTCGTGGCCGGCTTCGCCGTCTATCAGGGGCAAGAAGTCTTCGCCACGCTGGCGGCGCAAATGCGGGAGCTGCCCGGGCTCGAGGTGCGGATGTTCCTCGAAATCGCCCGGGTACCGGGCGACACCAGCCTCGACACGGAGATCGTCAAGCGCTTCCTCCACCGCTTCAAGACCGAGCAATGGCCGCCCGGCGCGCCCGAGCCCAAGATCTTCTACGATCCCCGCGCCCTTTCTCCGGATCGCGCCCACCGCTCCGCTTTGCACGCCAAATGCGTCGTGGTGGACGGCGCCCAATCGCTCGTTACCTCCGCGAACTTCACCCAAGCCGCCCAGCAACGCAACCTCGAACTGGGACTCCTGGTCGCCTCTCCGGCCCTTGCCGAGCAAATCACCAGCTTCTTTGATTCCCTGACCGCCGCAGGCCATCTGCTACCGGCGGGTTTTTGACCGCGGCAAGCGGGCGGGCAACCGCTCGGGGCAGCGTCCGGCCCAGCATTCTCTCGGGGCGCAACAGGAGGTCGCGGCGCTAATGCGGAAGCGCGAGACAGCCGGATCGCTGGGGCGCCCAATCTCTTCGCGAGGCAGCCGGCGGGTTGGGGGAACCGGCCGGCGGCGTGCGGCCCACTCCGGCCCCGTGTCCCTTGAGCCGGCCTGGTGTGACCGCGAGCGGCGGCGAGGGCCGAGGGTGCCGCGGCTAGCGCGACAGTCGGTAGAGACTCTCCACGATTCTGCGGGTGGCCTTGATGAGTTCGCGTATTTTCGGCTGCCATTCCCGCTCGAGGTCTTGCAGACTCGCCGGGTGCGCCGCCGCATCTCCTGCCCTCTTGACCTTTTCAGCCCACTGCGGGAGGTCACCGACCAGCAGGCCGCCGCCTTCAGCGCGGGCGATGAGCACCTTGATGAAGGATTCAGTCGGGCGACCCGTGCGATCAACGCCAGCCCCGCGCTCACGGATATTCCCGTCCGGATCAACGGCCTCCTTCAGGGAGGATTCGAGAATTGCCCTGCGGGAAGGACGGTGAAAGACCGGCTCTTTAATCGCCCGCGGCAACGGCGCGGGAAGCGCCGGGGTCCTGCTTTGGCATTGGGCCGCGCCTCTCCGGGTTGAGCGCCGCACTTGCCTTGCAGTTGCGCTCGCGACGAAGGGTTTCAGCATGCGGAACCGATAGAACCGTGCCCGCCAAGGCTATAAAATTTTCGTGTGCCGCTTCGTCCCGCATTTACGGGCATGGTATCACGCTGACCGACCAGAAGACGCGGCTTTGGAATGCAGAGATTCCTTGTAGCCGGTATTGCAATACGGGTGGGTGAACTGCAAATTCTCCAACGACCCGGTGCCATCGTCGGCCTTCCGCATGACGTGATCCTTGGACCGGCAAGCAGGGGGCAGCCGTGCCCGGCAGATCGGGCATCTCTCGCGGTTCTGTAAGGTCGTGCGTACGACTCCGGCCTCCTGCACTTTTCGGCTGAAACGCCTGCGGCGTGTGGTGTTTTCGGGAGCCGGAATGTCTTGGAGTCCAGATAGCCGCTCGTCGCGTCGCAAATTCTCGATGATCGCAGCGTCCGCAGAAAGCCCGCCCTCGATGCTCCGGAAGAGCCTCATGTACATTGCCACCGCTGACTCTAGCGGGCGCGTCCTACTCCCCTTAATGTGACCAAGTTGCGTTATGAAGTTCTGGTGCCGCACCACAAATTCCTCAAATCTGTCGCGGATTGCGGTGAATCGGGGCAGCAGGTTTTCATTGCGCAGCAAAAGTCCAAATTCATGAACAGCAAGAAAACCGGCCGGGCTGAACTTGCCCGAATCGCCGTAGGCGTAGACGGCCATGTCCATTCCCAGCGATCCGCTATCGTATTGCCCGTTGTCGCTCATAAAGGCAGCGACATCCCTGATTCTTTTGAGGTAATCAAGAGCCAGTGCGCCGTCGGTCTCGTCTGGCAATTGAGCAGTCCGCGACTTGCCCTTAATCGGCGCTTGCTGCCACATCGTGGGGGTGATTCCGTTGAAGCGATTCACCATGTCCAGGACCATTCG
>JBOGKL010000281.1:0-2376 GCA_050745525.1 Terriglobales bacterium
TCCAGGGCGGGTCCGGCTCCGGCCTGACCGCGGTGGATCTGTCCACAAACAACCTGACCACGGCGGCCGGCGCCACCACCGCGCTTACCGCTATCAACAGCGCCATCACCAACGTCGCGAGCAACCGCGGCACGGTGGGCGCCACCATCAATCAGTTGCAGGCGGCCACCAACGTCGTCAGCACCCAGGTGCAAAACCTCACGTCTGCGGAAAGCGGCATCATGGATGCCAACATTCCGCAGGTCATCGGCAACCTCTCGCAAGAGAGCATCCTGAGCCAGACCGGCATTCAGGCGCTGGCGCAGGCCAATAGTTCGCAGCAGTTGGTGTTGCGGCTGTTGCAGTAAGCTCGCGGTTCAACCCAGCCGCGCGCACCGCGACGCGCCGGCGGCACTCCTTCGGGGGCGCCGCCGGCCGCCGCCGTTTGGAGTGATGTAGGAGGAGCTTATGAGCACCAGTTCCGCCCTCAGCAGCATTTCCGGGTCCACGAGCAGCGGCAATTTCAACGCGCAGCAGTACGTTCAGTCCATCATTCAGTCGGAAGAGGGGCCGGAGCTGCTGATGCAGCAGCAGGTGTCCACGCTGAGCGATCAGGCCACCGCGCTCGGTTCCATCAGCTCGCAACTCAGCTCGCTACAGACCGCCGTCCTGGCCCTCAACGATTTCCAGGGCGCGCTCGACGCCAACCAGGTTTCCAGCTCCAATGCCGGTGTCGCCACGGGCACGGCCGACAGCACCGCAACCGCCGGCACGCATTCGCTCGTGGTCTCCAACCTGGCCACCACGAGCTCGGAATACAGCAACACGCTGGCCACCGGCGATACCACGTTTGCCACCGGCAGCTTCACCTTGGCGGTGGGTTCGAATCCGGGCACGGTGATCACCGTGGATTCCAGCGATGACACGCTCAACGGCCTGGCCTCCGCCATCAACGCCCAGGGCCTGGGCGTGACCGCCAGCGTCATCACCGACGCCAACGGCGCGCGCCTCTCGCTGGTCAGCGGGAGCTCGGGCGCGCCCGGCAATCTTACCCTCAGCAGCAACACCACCGGCCTCACCTTCACCCAGGCGGTGGCCGGCACCAATGCGAATTTCACCCTCGACGGCATCGCGCTGTCGAGCACCAGCAACACCGTCTCCGACGTGCTGCCCGGCCTGACGATTGATCTCGCCGGCACCAGCGCCAGCCCGGTCACCCTCACCGTCAGCCCCGACACCAGCCAGGCCACGACGGCCATTCAGAACTTCGTCTCCGCCTACAACACCGTCGTGCAGGGCCTGAACGCGCAGTTCACCTACGATCCCAGCACGCAGAGCACGGGCCCGCTGGGCTCGGATCAGACCATCATGGAGTTGCAGCAGAACATTCTCAGCGACGCCTCGTTTTCCATCAGCGGCAATAGCGGCGTCACCAATCTCGCCGCCATCGGCATCAGCATGAACGAGGATGGAACGCTCAGCCTGGATACCTCGACGCTGTCGGCCGCCATGGCGTCGAACTACTCCGCGGTGCAGAATCTGTTTCAGCAGACTTCTCCCACCGGCTTTGCCCAGAACTTCGCCAACGATCTGTCCAACCTGACCGATCCGGCCTCCGGTCCGATCGCGCTCGATCAGCAGGGCATCACCCTGAGCACGAACGACCTGAACCAGCAGATTACCGACTTTCAAACCAACCTCAACGCGCAGGAGCAGCAGTTGATGCAGGTCTATAGCCAGGTGGCGGCGACGATTGAGGAAATGCCGGGCATGGTCAGCCAGACGCAATCCGAGCTGGGCTCCCTAGGAACAACTGGATGAACCCCGTCGCCACCTATCAACGCCGCGCCGTCGAGGGCGCCACCCCCATCGGGCTGATGGTGCTGCTCTATCAGGCCATGGTCGTTCACCTGCGCAAAGCCATCGCCGCCATGGAGACGGACGCCCACCTGGCGCAGCAGATTGAGGCGCGCACCCGCGCCCTGCACCGCGTGCTCGGCATCACGGGCGAGCTGAGGAGCCTCTTGCGCGAGGACGGCGGCGATTTGGCCCGCTACTTGGAGGCGTTCTACGCCCTCTGCCAGCAGCAGGTGCTGCAGGCCGTGGCGCAGCGCGATCCGGAACCCTTGCGCGCCCTGCTGCCGCTGTGCAGCCGCATTCTCGAGGCCTGGCGCCAATTGGAGGAACGGCCGGCCGCGGCCGCTTCGGAGACGGCGACATGGACGGCGTGAACGCCACCGCGCCGGGGGAACTCGCCTGGTCCGAGCTCGACCGCGAATGGTCGGAGTTTTGGGCCGGCCTCGAGGCCCACGCGCACGATCCCGCCGCCTGGTTCAGCCACGCCGGCGCAGGACAACTGCAACGGCTGCTCGATCGCGGAAGGCAGTGGCGCATCGA
>JBOGKL010000282.1:0-4660 GCA_050745525.1 Terriglobales bacterium
GGACGCATTTCCCGTCTCAGTGGCCGTGATGCTGAGCGTGTCCGCCGCCACCGCGGAACTCAGGCTGGTCGGGCCGAGCGAAGCGCTTGAACACGAATACGTGCTTCCCGATAGTGAGCAGGAGATGCCCGTAAGCGCCTGCGAACTTTCGGTCAGCGTAGCAGCGCCGTAATTACCCAGGCCGCCGGACACAGTATATTTGATGGGCGCGCAGGTCCCGCCCGATCCTGAGCAGCCCGTCCCGGAACCGTAAGGGCTTCCCACGACGGCGAGCGTGGCGGGATTCGGTTGGCCCGAAGCGGGTGCGATTGCCATCGCTGGGTCAATCGTCAGACTCGCCGCCGTGTTGGTGGGAGTTGTTCCCGACGGTGTTGATGGGTTCGCCGTGTCGCTGGTGCTGATGCTCAGCGTATCGCTCACTGCAGGGCTCAAATTGCCTGGGCCAAGTGTGCTCGCGAGGCATGAGTAAGTTGACCCCGAGAGAGTGCAGCCGAGCCCGGTGATCGATGTGGGGCTGCCGGAAACTGCGATGGAGGAGGTGTATCCGCCCAGCCCGTTTGAAATGCTGTAGGTAATCGGCGCGCACGCGGCGGTTCCACTTGCTCCGCAATTGTTTCCTGTGCCGTAAGCGCGCCCTGCAACGGCGGGGGCAGGCGTGCCGGAAGTCAAAGTGAGACTAAGCGGCGCATCTATGGTAAGCGATTTGGTGCTGTCGCCCACGGGTGCAGCCGGGGCCGGGGTTGAAGCGTCGGCGATATCCGAGACGGAGAAGGTCAGCGTGGGGCTGCCCGTGGCGCCCGTGATATCGGCGCTTGAACAGTTATACGTTGTGCTGCTCAGCGGACAAGCGAATGTATCTGTGCCCGCGGTGAGTGACGCGGTTGTTGGGTATTGTGTGGTCCCTCCGCTAATGCCGTAAGGCAGGGGAGCGCAAGTTCCGCCCGTCCCCGAACAGCCGGTTCCCGTGCCGTAGGCGCGCCCTTGAACAGCCGGGTTCACCGTCGTGGGCGGCGTGATGCTCAGCGCCGGGCTAATCGGCAGGGTTGCGGTCTTGCTGGTAGCAGTCGCGGTGGGGGTGGACGTATTCGCCGTATCCGCCGCAGTGATGCTGACCGACGGCGTGCCCGACCCGGTGACGCCCCCCGAGCTTGAGCAAGTATACGTCCCAGATAGCGCGCCTGTCGAAGCAAACGGACAGGCGAAAGTAGTTGGGTATAGATTCAGCGTGGGCGTGCTGCTATAACCTCCCAGGCCCCCGGTAATGTTGTATCCAATACTTGCGCAGGCGGTGGTTCCCAACGCGCCGCACGCGCTACCTGTGCCGTAGGTGCGCCCATCGACCGCAATGGCCAGCGTTCCCGAAGGCCCGGCGATGTTTAATGCAAGATTCACGGTGAGCGTGGCCGAACTATTCGACACGTTGGCGCTGGGGGTTGAGGCATTGGCTACGTCGTTCACCGAAACGTTCAGCGACTCCGTTGCCGGCGATGCGCCTGGATTCAGCGTGATGCTTGTGCTTGCGCAATCGTACGATGATCCGGCGAGAGCGCAGGAAAACGACCCTGCGGCGGTGGTGAGCGAGGCTGAAGCCGGGTAAACTCCTGTCCCGTTAGCGATCGCATAGACCACGGGCGCGCAAGTTCCACCCGAACAGCTTGGACCTGTGCCGTAGGCGCGGCCAAAAACGGCAGTGGGCGGCGCGCCCGAAGTGAGCGTCAGGGTGAGCGGCTGGGCGATGGCGAGGCTTACGTTGGCGCTGGGGAGCGTCACGGCAGGGGTTGCGGTGTTGGCCGTGTCGGACGCGCTGAGGCTCAGCGTAGCCGGATTTGTTCCCGCCACTGCGCCCGCCGTGGAGCATGAGTAAGTCCCGGAAAGCCCGGAAGCGCTGAGTGGGCAGGTAAACGTGCCGGGGAATCCGCTGATCGTGGGCGTTGGGCTGTACCCCCCCAAGCCGCCGCTGATGTTGTAGACGATGGGCGCGCACGGCGTTGTTCCGCTCGTGCCGCAATTACCCCCTGAGCCGTAGGTTCGGCCAATAACCGCCAAGGGCGGGGAAGTGGACTGCGGGGTCAGGGTCATTGCCGCATTGATCACCACGCTTTGCCCCAGCGTTGCGGTTGAGACCGGGTCGGACGCAGTGCCCGCGTCGTGCACGCTGACGGTAAAAGGATACGTCCCAGGGTTCGCCGCAATTCCGCTCGCGCTCTCGCACACCAATTGGGTGGGCGGAGCTGGCGCTCCGGGAACGCCTGTACAGGTCATGGGCGTGGGAACGCTATCGGCGCTGGGCGCCCCAGTCGCGTTGATGGCAGTAATCGTATACGGCTGAATGCCACCGGAAATCGAGTACACCAGCGCCTGCAAGCCGCTTCCAACGCCATACGTTCGTCCCGCAACTCCCGGCGGAGGCGCGGGCGACGCCGAACCGCTCGCTGTGATCGAGAGCGGTGGATTCACCGTTAAGCTGCTGGTTTGGCTGGACCCGGTACCTGACGCCGCGCCGTCGGGCGTAGTGCCATTTGCCGTGTCATCCAGCGTGACGGTGGGCGTGTAGGGCGTGGTTGTGCTGGCGCCGGCAGTGATCCCTGTGCCTACCGGCGTGGCGCAGGAAAAGGCATTAGCTGAAGCACCGCTTCCCTGTGCGCATGCAATGCCTGCCGGGAAGCCATTGCCCGGAGCCGTCTGGCCGGTCGCGGTGGTGAAGTGATACCCTCCCAGGCCGCCGGAGGCGGTGTACTGCAAGGGCGTCAGCGGCGCTGCCCCGTAATTTTGGTTCATCACCGCTTGCGGCAGCGGGCTCGAGAAGTTCGTGGCCAGCGCGAGCGGCATATCGACGTTGATGACATGGCTCGCGTGCTGGTGCAAATCCGTGGCTGATGATCCGGGGGGCGTTGCCGTATTGCCGGGGTCGCTTGCCGCCACCACGAAGCTGATAGTCCCCGGCGCTGAGGTCACGGGCGCGCCGCCGCTGCCGCACAGGAGCACGGGGGTGGGATTCGGCGCGCCGTTGCCGCAGGTAAGACCCGGGGGCAAAGCCCCGCTTTCAACGATGGCAGCCCCGGTTTCATTAGAAAGTCCGCCGATGGCGGTGGCTTCGAGTTCGCTTTTCACCGGCGCGCCATACGTCCGGTTTTGAACAGCGTCAGGCACTTGGCCGGGCTGGCCCGCGAGTGTGTCAAAGTTAAGCGAATAGGAGATGGGCGCCTGCGCGGTCCACTGGAGCGTCTTGATGATGGTGTTGGCCGGAACCACAATTTGGCCCGAAACCGGATCTGTAATGGGGTTGTCGGTGGCGCTGACGGTCACGCTGTAAGACTGCGCTCCGTAGGTTGGCGCGACGGCCACCGGGCTGGCGCTTGCGAGCATACAGTTGTTCTGGTTGGGCGCTACCGCAAGGCCGGGGTTGCTGGCCGTAACGCTCAGCGCGCAGGCAGTGACCGGGCCGTTGCCCGCTTCCGTGGGCTCGCCGGATTCGCTGAGTGCGGTGGCCGAAAGATCGGTGGCCACCGGCTGCGCGAGCGGCGAGACGCCGTAAGTCCGCCCTTGCACGCCGTCCGCAAGCGCCGCCTGTGTGATGGCGAATTCAGGCCGCACCACAAGGTTGAGTGGAAGCGTCACCGTCCCGGCCGGTACGGCCGGAAGCGTCTGGTTGGACGAGGCGATGGGAGAATCGGCGACGCTGATGCTGAACGGATACGTTCCGGCGGCGAGCGTGCCGGTGGAGGCTTGCATGGTGATCGTCGTGTTCACCCGGCTTCCGTCGATGGCGCAGGATGCCGCAACTGCTCCCGGAAATCCGCTGATGGCGCAGTTGGTCGCAGGCCCGTTTCCGGCCTCGGAAGATCCCGTTACGACTTGCCCGGCGGCGTGATTTTGCAGGTTCGTGGTTACGGTAAACGTCCGGGTGTAGCTGCGCCCGGCAACGCCGTCGAGAATCGCGGGAGAAGTAATAACGAACTCGGGGCGAACAGTGAGGTTGTAGACGTGATTGTCGGTTCGCTGGGGTGTGCTGGTATCACCCGCTTGCAAGGTGAAGGTATAGTGCCCGGCAGTCTGCACCGGCCGGCCGTTTGAGGTTAAAATGCAGTTGCTGCCCTGGGGCTCGGGCGGCGCCAACCCAGGCGGCAGCGTTCCGGAGATCACCGTGCAAGCGGCTAGGGTGTTGCTGCCTCCAGTGGTATTAATAGTTGCGGTGTAGGACAGTCCTTGGATGCTGTCCGAAATCTGCGGCGTGGTAATCGAAAGAAAACCTGGCCCGCCAGGTTGCGTTGTCGCGGGGAGCTCCGTCGTTCCCATGCCGCAGCCGCCCATTTCGGTCACGGCAAACAGCAGCAGAGCCAGCGCCATCCCATGCCAAGCACCGGGCGTGCGCAGGCGTCTCCTTCGCGCAATCGTTTTTGGGAGCGGCCCTCGGCTCTTCATCTTCCCCCTCGCCTGGTGCCATGACGAGATATTAACTTTCGTGGATATGTCTGATCCTACCGACAGCCAATGTAGAGTTATGCCCTGAATTTGTCAAGTAAGAAACCGTGCAAAAGGGTGCAGCCCGCGCGGGATTCCGGCGTTCACGGCGGCAAAAAACCGTCTCGTTTATCGCGTTTGTCTCAAACTTCTCAAAGTGGCGTGGTAGGCTTGTTTTGTAGCGGCGGCCTCTGGCCGC
>JBOGKL010000283.1:0-2371 GCA_050745525.1 Terriglobales bacterium
CTCTCCAAGGGCATGCAGCAGAAGATCCAGTTCATTGTCGCCGCCATCGCCGACCCGCCGGTGCTGATCCTGGATGAGTTTTCCAGCGGCCTGGACCCGGTTAACGCCAACCTGCTCAACGAAATCCTGCTCGAACAGCGCGCCCGCGGCAAGACCATCCTGCTCTCCACCCATCGCATGGAAGAGGCCGAGCGCCTCTGCGACCACGTCTGCCTCATCAACAAGGGCGTCAAGGTTCTCGACGGACGCCTGGCCGACCTTCGCGCCCGCGCCGGCAAATCCACCGTGCGCGTGGATTACACCGGCGACCCTGCCCTGCTGCTCTCGACGTTGCGCCAGGCCCCGGGCGTCCTCGCCGCCGAGGATTTCGGCAACTACGCCGAGCTCAAGCTCGCCCCCGACGCCCAGTCGCCCGAGCGCGTCAGCGCCCTGCTGCGCCATCTTGCCCCGCGCCTCGCCCTCACCCGCTTCGAGCAGCTCGAACCCTCCCTCAACCAGATCTTTCTCGACACCGTGGCGGCCACCAGCGCCGCCGCGCCCCCCGAGCTCGCCGCCGCGCATTGACGAATCGCCATGAAGTTTCTCACCATCATCCATCGCGAGCTTCTGACCCGCGTCCGCACCAAGGGCTTTCTGATCTTCACCATCGGCATGCCGGTGCTGCTCGGCGGCTTCTTCTTCCTCGAATACGCCATCATCAACGCCAGCCAGCACGTGGCCAGCAAGGTGGCCGTGGTGGATCTGTCGCAGCGGGTGCTCCCGGCGCTGGAGTCGGCTTCAGCGGGCCGCGCCACGAACGGCTCGCGCGTGACCTTTCTGCCCGTGAGCGCCACGGCGGCCTCGCTGCCTGCGGTTGAGGCGCAACTGCGCGCCCAGGTGCTGGCGCAAAAGCTCGACGGCTACCTGGTGATCCCCGCCGACGTGCTCACCAGCCGCTCCGCCGCCTTTCACGCCCACAACTCCGCCGCCTTCACCGTCAATCAGGATGTCAGCCACAGCGTCGAAAACGCCGTGGATCAGGTCTTGCTCGTCCGCGCCGGCGTGCCCCAGACGGAAATTCAAAACGTCATGGGCGGCTCGTTCCATCTGGAGGAACTCAAGATCACCGCCCAAGGCGAGCACAAGGACACCGGCTCGGGCGCCATTCTCGCCATTGCCCTGACCGTCATCCTCTACATGTGCCTGCTCATCTACGGAATAGTGACCATGCGCGCGGTGACGGAGGAAAAAACCTCGCGCGTCTCCGAGGTCCTGCTGGCTGCCGTCGATCCTTTCTCGCTCATGATGGGCAAAATCCTGGGCGTGGCCGGCACGGCGCTCTCGCAATTGGTGGTCTGGGGCGTCTGCCTGGCCCTGTTCGCCGTCTACGGCATCGCCATGGCGCAGGCGGGCGGGCAGAACTGGAAGCAGTACGTTCCCCACAACGCCGCCTGGGTCTATATCTGCTTCGTGCTGTTCTTCATCTTCGGTTTTCTTCTCTACGCCTCGATCTACGCTGCCATCGGCGCCATGGTGTCGAGCGAGCAGGAAGCGCAGCAGACGAACATGCCGCTGACGTTGATCCTGGTGGTGTGCATCTACCTGGCCTTTTTAGTCATGGCCAGCCCCAACAGCACGCTCAGCGTGGTGTTGTCGCTGATCCCGTTCTTTGCCCCGATGCTGATGCTGATGCGGGTGGCCGTGTCCTCTCCGCCGCTGTGGCAGGTGCTGTTGGCCATGGCGCTGTGCATCGCAACCTTTCTCGCCTGCACCCGGTTGACGGCAAAGATCTACCGCGTCGGCATCCTGATGACCGGCAAGCGCCCCAACCTGGCTGAGCTACGGCGTTGGCTGAAGTACTCCTGAAACCGGATACCCCCGGCGCCGACGAGGCCTGGATGGACGAGGCGCTGAAGCTGGCGCGCGCGGCCGAGCTGGCCGATGAGGTCCCCGTCGGCGCCATCGTGGTCAGCGCCTCGGGCGTTGTCCTCGGACGCGGCTACAACCGCACCCGTCTCGAGCTGGACCCTAGCGCTCACGCCGAACTGGTGGCGCTGCGCGAGGCGGCTTGGCGCACGGGCAACCACCGCCTGCTGGGCGCGACCGTCTACGTCACCATCGAACCCTGTCTGATGTGTGTCGGCGCGCTGGTGCAGGCGCGCGTGGCGCGCCTGGTCTACGGCGCCGAGGAGCCCAAGTCCGGCGCCCTGCGCTCACAGCCCTCGCTGGCCTCGCATCCCGCGCTCAACCACGCCTTCGCGGTCACCGCCGGCGTGCGTGCCGCCGACTGCGCCGCCCTGGTCCAGCAGTTCTTCGAGCGCCGCCGCATGCTAAAATCGCCTCCAGCGTAGCCTGCGCGCGATCCGGAGAGGTGGCCGAGTGGTTGAAGGCG
>JBOGKL010000284.1:0-4663 GCA_050745525.1 Terriglobales bacterium
CGTCGAGGACGCTCATTTCGCCATCCTGGGCATGCACGACCACTTCGCGGCCAGTCATGTCGCGGCAGGGATCAAACCCTTGGCCGGGCATCACCATGGCCCGCCAGGAAAAGCGCTTTCCGGCGTCGAAATGGAGGCGCATGCCGTGGCTGCTCAGGTCCAACCAGAGCGATGCGATCACGCCGGTCGGGCAGGCTTCGTATGCCACCCGCCCCCGGATCACGAGCGGCGGCGGCGGCGGCAGCGCGACGGCTTTGCGCGGAGCCGCGAGGCGCGACACGACCGGCGCCGCCGCGTTTTGCTGGGCGGTTTGCGCTTGCAGATCCAGTTCGCCTTGGGCTTGCAGGATGGCCTCGCGGCACTGTCCCACCCGTGCCGGCGAATCCGTGCGCCGCTCCGCAGCGCGCAACAGCCGGATGGCTTTCTGCAGGTTCCCCGCATTGAACTGCAGCGTGGCGGCGTTCCAGCGATAGGCCCACTCCCCCGGTTCGAGCGCAATCGCGCGCGCCTCCGCCGCCGTGGCGGCGGGCAGCCTGTGCGGCAACATCGCTTCCATCTGCGCCAGCAAATCGAAGGCCGGCGCAAAATCCGGCCGCAGCCGGGTTGCGTTTTGCAGCGGGCCCACAAGCACCGCCGCCGCCGCCGGGTTCGGCTTCTCGCCGCGCAGGGTGGCTTCGGTCAGCAGCACGGCTGCCAAGACGTCAGAAGGATTGGCCGTTACGGCGCGCCGCAACCAGATCCGCGCGTCTGTAAACTCGTGGCGGCGAAAGGCGACCAGACCACGAACCTGTTCGGCGAGTTCGTTGCCGGGGTCGCGGCGCAATACCCTTTGCGCCATCGCGTCGGCGTCCGCGTACCGCCGCCCGTGCGCCAGCACGCTGGCTTCGATCGCCTCGCCTTCGATTTCCGTGAGCGGCGTCGCGTGGAATGCCGTCTCCGGCACCTCGGCAGTCAACTTCACCGCCGCCTCCTCGCGGTTCGATTGGCCCGCTGCGACGACCAGCGAATCCTGGGGGTTCGCTTGGCGCAGCGCGACGGTCGCGGCCCGTTGCAGAGCGTCGAGACCGCCGAAGCTGGCCACGGCCGCGGCCGTCGGATCCTCGCCGCGCCTCACCAGAGTCAAATAGTCCTGGAGCCGATGCGAGTGCTGGTTCAAGTCGGCGAGCATCAGGTAATGCACCACCGCCCAGGATTCAGTGTAAAAAATGGAGGTCTTTTCCTGATCGAAGTGATAGGGCGAATCCAGGCCGACGGCGAACAGTTGGCGAAGCGGCATGAGCCGGGGCGCGTGCAACAGTTGCGAAGCGAAGCTGCCCGTGGCGCCGAGATCGGCGTTCGCGCTCTCGATTCTCGCCGTTTGCAAAAACTCCGCCAGCCCCTCGTTCAGCCATACGGGCATGGGAAACGGCAGCCGATCCACCATGTAATGCGTGTACTCGTGGTAGATCGTGGCGAAGGCGCCCGGTTGGTCGAGCGCGTTCCTGCGCAGCAGAATGAAATCCAGAAATTCCGTGGGCTGATAGATGCTGCTGCTGATCTTGGTATCGCGGAGGAACTCGGCCGGTGCGAGCGCGTGAAGTTCCTTCCAATTGCGCACGGCCACGATTTCCAGCGGCTGCGTGCTGTTGAGCGCGAGCGCGGGCAAGAGCTGATGAAAGAGCTGCCGCATCCGCTCCATCTGGCCGGCAAGGTTGCGCGCGGACGCGGCGTCGCAATGGCAGTAGACCTCAAAATTCGGGCTATGCACCTCCACCCAGGGCCCCGCCGGAGACTGGGACGGGCGCGCCTGCGCCGCTGCCAGCAGAGCCAGCGCCAGCGTAACCCCGAGGATCGCGGCCACCCGCCTCATAGCTGGCCTCAGTATGGGCCCTCTGCCGGCGCCGGCGTAGCCGTTGCCCACTCTTAGCGGCGCTTCGCCCCGCGAGCACGGAGGTGCTGGTCCAGTCCGTTGCGGACCAGCGTCTTGATGACCGCCTGTCGGCTGATGTTCATTTCCTCAGCGGCTTGATCAAGTTCGCTCAGCATGGGCGCGGTAAAATCCACGTTCACCCGCTGAATGGGCTTCATCATGCGCCCCTGGTTGGTGAAAAACCGCGACACGTCCTCACCCCGCTCGGCGCGGTTGGCGACGGTCTCTGCCGAAACCGCCTTCGCTCGCCTATGCGTGCTTTTCATAAAGCTCCTGCTCCGCCCGCGTTGCCCTCCATAGTGTTACCAAGTGGTAGTACTCGCCTTCACGATCTTCCCGTATTTCGAAGATCAGCGAGTAAAGCCGATCCCCGACCCAGCCCACGGCCCTGAACTGCTCGGGCAAATCCGACCGGTGGTCCAAATAGTAGGGATGCGAAAAAATCTCGCGCGCCTCCTCGAAGCCGATTCCCCGCTGCGCATTCGCCCGCAGCTTCTGGCTTTTGCCGGCATCGAACTGGATGCGCATTGCCCGTGGAACTGTTATACCACCGATCCCGCACGGCTCCAAGCGAGACCGGCCGCGGGCACCGAAGGGCGCAGTCCACATCCAGCCCTGGGTGCGGGGCGCCCACGGGCACTTTTCTTGGCGGGCGCGGCAGAATTCGAACCTGCGACCGTCGGCTTAGAGGGCCGATGCCCTGGACGGACCTTTCACGCCGCCCGGATGCTCACGCGCACCCGCTGTCCCAGAGCGGCAGCAAGGTTCACCAGCGCGTCGAGAGAAAATCGGGCAATGCGCCCACGCAACAGGTCGTTGATGCGCGGCTGGAAGACCCCGCAGCGCCGGGCGGCTTCCGCCTGCGTCCAACCCCGGGCGCGGATGATCTTCTCGATTTCCAGCATCAGTTCGCTACGCGCGCGCAGGCTGGCCGCCTCGGCCGGAGTTTCCTCCAGCGCGTCCCATACGTCGGCACGCTGTCGCGCCGATCGCTTGCCGCTGCTCATGATTGTTCTCCCTTCAATTCTCCGTAAAGTTTCCTGGCAATATCTAGATCGCGGCGTCCGGTCTCCTGGCGCTTCTTGACAAAGGCATGCAGCACATAGACTCGCTCCGGGCGCCGAGCCAAGTAGATGACGCGGTACGCGCCCGACGATTGCCGTATGCGGATCTCCTCAACTCCCTGGCCGACAGACGGCATGGGCTTGTAATCGTGTGGCTGGAGGCCGAGTTGCATCCTCCACAGCGCATAGCCGGCCTCGTGCCGCGCCGCTTCAGGAAACGCCCGCAAGCGCCTCAGGGAATCACCAAGAAAGCGGATCGGCTTCACTCGCTGGATTATATCGGTATGGATATCGCTCTGCAAGTGCCCGCGCCGCCCGCGCCGCGCTCATCGCGCTAAGCCTCGCTCTGTTGGTCAGCCGCACTATGGCGAAGTTGCGCCTGCGCCCACGAACCGGCGGCCCCAGTCGCGATGTCAGCACCCGCGCCGACCTCACGGTCGCGCGTTCAGCCAGCCTGGCGTAGCGGGGCAATTTTGGCCAGTCGCTCCGCCGCTTGTCGCGCTTCGAAAGGGTAGTTCCTAGTTCCGTGTGACTCTTGCACGCCGGGCGCACGCTCGCTGTCACGCCAGCGGCAGACCGTTTCAAGCCCCCACAAATGACCGCACAGACTGCTTGTGCTTTAGCGGCCTCTCTGTACGATGTGCTGGGATTGCCGTAGCTGGCGTGGAGTTTCGGCGCTAGCCCAGGCGTGCACGAAACGCAAGCGAAACCCGGGGGCCACGATGACCGGCAAAATGAACTGGGGCCGGGCTGAGAAGGACCGACTCACCGGACTGCACGGCTCGCTTCACGTGCGCTCGCTCCCGATTGTGAGTGCGCGGAAGAACGCCAGACGCTCGCACTCGCCGGGAGCGAAGATGCCGGGCGTGCCGCACGCGCCCGTCCCCGGCAAAGTCGCACCCCCACCGCTCTCGAGCGCGCCGCCGCGTACCTTCATCAATGGTTGCAACTGCCGAAAGGCCCGGGGGTTCCTTGGAGAGCACAAGAAATCGTGCCCGCTGCGACGCCGGCGGGCACTGACCTCAGACATAAAGGCCACTCGCGGGGGGCGCACCGCTTGCGCCCTGGGCAAAACCGGTGCGAAAAGGCCTCGAAACTCGCAGGGTGGCCCGCCCCCGGCAAGCAACGAGGCGCGGCCCCCGGTCGGGCTGGGCCGCGAGCCCTCAGGGCGGCGGCGAGCGCCGAGTTATAGCGGGTACCGGGCACATTGACCATCTGAGGCGGCGTGGAGGCGGGACGGTCCCTGGCGGGCGCGGCAGGGTTCGAACCTGCGTCCGTCGGCTTAGAAGGCCGATGCTCTGGTCCAACTGAGCTACGCGCCCGGCCGCCTTCATTATAAAAGGCGTAGAGCAAAGCCAGCCTCGCTGTAGCCCGGCCGAACATGCCGCCCGCGGCTTTGACATCAGGAAAAGCCGCACGCGTCTTCTCGAAGCGTGCTCCACCTGCGCTGGTTATGCTCTAGTATGTGCGGTATGTGGAAGCTGACTGCCTGTGCGTGCCTGCTGCTGGCCCAACTGGCGCTGGGACAACACGCAGACCCGGGGATTCTGGCCGCCATCCGCAACACGCCGGCCATTGACGATCATGCCCACCCGCCGGCGCTGCCCGTCAACGGGGTCGCCGATACCAACTACGACGCCCTGCCCTGCCCGCCCGAGAGCCCGATCCCGCCGACGTGGGTGAGCCGGCC
>JBOGKL010000285.1:0-19228 GCA_050745525.1 Terriglobales bacterium
CCAACTGAGCTACATCGGCGAATCTTCCTCCTGCCTGTCCGCGTCCCGCCCCACCGGCGAGGGCGCATCTTTACGCGGCGCCCACAACGTCCGCCCGGCAAACAGCAGCACGATCGCCGCCGTCACCAACCGTATGCGCCAATCACTCAGGGTCAGCAGCACCGCCACCAGCAAACCGCCGTAGAGCAGCATCGCTGCCGCCATCCGCGCATTGCCCGGCTTCGCCGCCGCCGTCTCCCCATCCCGCTGCATCATCGCTACCGCCTGCATCCGGCCCCACTGCCGACTCTGGTGGACAGGGGAGGATTCGAACCTCCGTAGCCCCAAGGGGCGACAGATTTACAGTCTGTTGGTATTAACCACTCACCCACCTGTCCGAAAAAAAGCCAAAACCCAAAACTTTACTGCCCTGCTGCGCGCTGCGCGAGGCAAGCTGGCGGAGGGGATCGAACCCCCGACCTGCTGATTACAAATCAGCTGCTCTACCAACTGAGCTACGCCAGCACGCAATACCATGCCAAAGACACGGCCGCCGCTGACGCAAAATCCTCCATGGGCGGGACAAACCCGGCCTGGAGTCCTCCGTCAGTTGGCGACAAAGGATTGATTGTATAAAAAACGGAACCAAACTTGCAAGACCTGCCGCCGCCACGCTTGCCCTGCGAAGCCTGGGCGAAGCAGGGCCGCAATATTGCTTAGTATACTCCAGGGATGCGACGCCTTAAGCTGCCCGGCATCCTCGTCCTGGGCGCCCTCATCGTCGCAAGTCTGTGGTGGATATCTCCTCCAGCCATAGTTCGCAGCCTGCCCCCTGGCGAATCCCTCGTTTACCTCAATTTCGCGCCCCTGCGGGGAGCGCTGCAGGACCTCACCGCGTCACGCGCGCCCGGCTACGCCGCCTTCGTGCGCGAATCCGGCTTCGATTACCTCCGCGACCTGGACGCGATCGCGATCTCGATGCGCGGCAATCCGGCGCGCCCCTCCGAAGCCACCGCCATTCTCAAGGGCCGCTTCGGCCCGCGGTTTGAGCAATACCTCCAGCAACATGCCCGCGCACAGGAACTGATAGGCGGCGCCCGCGCCTATATCTTCCCCGGCTGGGCGCGCCCGCAGCAGTTGCTGACCGTGGTGCCGCTGAGCGGAAGTGAACTGCTGGTAACCAATGCCGCCGATCCCGGCGCCGTCGTCGCGCACGCCCGGCGTTGGTCGGACCTTGCCCCGCCCCTGTGGCGCGCCGGCAACAACTGGCGCCTGCTCGTCGGCTACGCCGGCTTCAACGTCGAGCAGTTGGAGGCCGAGCGCGCCCTGGATGGCGGCCAGGAACCGTGGCAGGGCATCGAGCGGGTCGAAGCCCGCCTGCGCGCCGGCACCAGCGGCGCAACCCTCGAGCTCAGCGCCACAGGCGGCGATCCCAATGCGGCGGCCAACGCCCGCGCCTGGGTGACGCGCGAAGTCGCCGCGCTGCGCCCGCTGTTGCGCCAGGACGCTGCCGGCCGGCCCACGCTGCGCGCCTTGCTCGACCGCCTGCAGAGCGGGCAGGTCGGCAACCGCGCCTGGTTCCGGATACACGTCGAGCCGGCGACCCTGCGCCACGGGGCGCAAAGTTACTGACGGACAGGCAGCTTGCAGCCGGGCTGCCAACCGCAAGCTGCAAGCTATAAGTGCCGCAAAGCGCTTCCGTTATCGTTGATCCATGCTGCCGGTCACGCCGCGGAAGCCGTGGGCGGCCTGCTTGATGAAATAACGGATCACGCGCGCGTCGTTATACGCCATGGCGACGTTGTGGTTGAGCGTGGAAAAGCAGGTGCGGCTGCAGGTCTGCTTCATCTCGGTGAGCTGCGCCGTGTCGAAGGCATGCGCGCCCACCGTACCCCAGTCGTGACTGGCGGAGTAAAGCGGGAAGCACGGCGCCAGCGTGCCGTCGGTGCGCACAATCAGCGTGTTCTGGCCGGCGCGGCAGTTCCACGGCCCCTGCTCGCCGCGCATGAAACGCTTCATCGCCTCCAGGCGCTGCACCGAATCCACCATCTTGTAGCCGGACTGGTTCTTGCCAATGATCCAATCAATCGTCTCCTCCACCGCCGGCCAATCCTCGCGCGTGATGTAGGTCTCGTTGCGCTCGAGATGTTTGAAATCGCCGTGCTCGGTCATGGGCGACTCGTTGATGTGGTAGTCGGTCGAGATGCCGTGGTCGTGGGCGATCTCGGTGAGCTGGCGCACATCCTCGAGATTGTTGCGGCAGATGTTGATGTTGAAAAAAACCGTGAACCCGTAGCGGTACTGCCGCTTGCACAGGTATTCAAAATACCCGCGGATCGGGTCCAGCGCCTTGGGCAGGCTGGGCTTGATAGCGACCGAATCCACGGCCAGGTTCACCGTCGCCACCCCGGCATCGCCGAGCTGATCAATGACCTCGGGGCGCAGCAGCCGTCCGTTGGTGGGCAGATAGACCCACATGCCGCGCTTGCTGGCGTGATAGACGACCTTGTGTACGAACTGGGGCCGCAGCAGCGGCTCGCCCCCCATCAGCGCCAGCACGCCGGTGCCGTTGTCGGCCAGCCAATCGAGGGCGGCGCGGGCGACGGGCTCGCTCATCCCCTTGACGGCGTTGTTATAGGCCCAGCAGTAATGGCAGTCGAGGTTGCACTTCCACTCGGTGAACAGATACGCGATCAGCGGATGAAAATCCCCCGGCATGACGCGCGAGCGCACATAGGGGTACAAAAACCCCTTCATCCCCCGGTAGACGTCGCCCGTGCCCCAGTGGCGTGCCGGCGGAGGCAGCAGCGGCGGCGAGTCGCGATCCTCGAGCCGGGTGGCGTAGACATCAGGACGCTGCGGAAACGCAGGCTCCTCCAGCCGCAGTCCCGCCGGTGGCGTGTAGGGAGCAGGCTTCGCGCCCGCGCCCATGAGGAAATCGTGCAGCGTGACGTCGAGGCGCGAGCTGGGGGCGGCTTCAGGCATTGAGCAGGGCCTCCTCCTGTGCCCGTAGTTGATGCTCGAGCTCGGCCAGGCGCGCTTCGATGTCGGCTTCCTGCTTCTGCCGCGCCGCGCGCCGGTCGGCGATGTCCTCGCGGTAGCGGCGCAGGAAGTAATCCATCGTCTCCACGCGAATGCGAATCGAACCGGTGGGCTTGTTCTCGTCCAGGTCCTTGAAGGAGAAATAAGGCGTGCCCGAGCTTTCGATGATGCCCTCGATCACGCCGTAGATGGGGGCGTCGTGTCCGCACTTGAAGTTGGATATCTCCAGCGCCACCAGGTTGGGATGGCGGGCGGTGAACTTCGCCGCCCAGACCTTCTGGTTTGTCGAAGCGGAGAAGGAGTTCTTCCACACGTCGGAAATATCGAGCGGGTCCTGGATGACGCCGGCCCGAACCTCATCGCCAAAAAGCCGCTCCAGCATATCCTCATCCGTTGGCAGCAGCGACTGCGAGAACACCGGGTAGCCCAGCTTCGAAAACTCATCGAGAATTTCGTGGTTCAAGCCGGGATCGTGGTGATATGGCCGGCCCAGCATCACCAACCCGATGCGGTCCTCGCGCTCGAGCTGGTCGAGCGTCACGCGAGCTCGTCGGCGCATATCGCGCTCGTACTCAGCCAGCGTGGCAAAGCCCGTGGCCACGGCGCTCTGGTTTTCCTCCTCCGTCACCCCCAGCAGGGGCTCGAACGCCTGCCACAACTGGAACGCCAGCAGTTTCGCATCGCCGAAATTCAAAACCGGATCCAGAAACCGCATGCCCGCTTCCGCAAACAGGTTCGATTCCTTGATGAAGGCGGCCTTGGCCGTCTCCGGCGTGGCCGTTACGGTCGGACAGGCGTTCGAGCCGGTGAGGTGCGTGAGCGAGGTGTGCAGCACATCCACCATGGCGAAGAAAATCGCATCGAGCGCGGCTTTCTGATGCTTCACGGTGAGCAGGTTGTGGACGTGCGCGATGCCGATCTTGGCCGGAAAGCAGGGGTCAATGGCCCCGCGGCTGGCCCCGGCGCGGTAAAGTTCAGGCGAGGTGAAATCGGAATAGACGATGTTCTCCGGTTTGACCCCGAGCGCCTGCAGGTAGCCGTTGTAGAAAGGCGCGTACACGTAAGTGTTCAGCACGCGCGGAATGCCGACGCGGAACGAGCCGCGAGCGCTGAACAGCAGCGCCCGCCGTTTGGCCTCCGCCGCCGCCTTGCCCCATCCGCCGGTGTGCGGCGTCTCGGCCACGCTTTCCACCTTGGGCGGGCGGAACGCCTCGTGCGCGGCCAGATCCACAAGATTGGGGTTGGCGGCCCGGATCTTGTCCAGCCCCGACTTGATGTCCTTCATCGCTCCCAGCTCCTCGACCGTGCCCTTCTCGCAGGTGGCGATGATCAGCCGCTGCTCGCCGGTCTGCAGCGGCACCTTGGACTTGAAGCTGGATTTCGGCGCCAGCGTGACCAGCGTGTCCGGGGCCGCGCCCGTCTGCACATCAATGAAGGTCCGCAGGCAGTTGTTCTTGCAGAAGTAGCAGCGCGTGGACTCGTCGCGCGTGGTCCGGTAGCCGATGCCGGCGACGGCGTCCAGGCCAATGAAGCTGGTTCGCTGGCCCCGCTTCCACAGCCGCAGCGCTTCCACCGCCGCGCCGATCGCGCCCGATTCCCCGCAATGCTGGTGGATGATGATCTCCGGCGCCGCCGCCCCGCGGAAGCTCGAGCGGATGAAGTCCACCTCCGCCTTTACCGCCGCCAGGTTGTTCTGCGTCCCGCCCTGCAGCACGAAACGCGAGCCCAGCGCGGCGAGGTTGGGAATCCCGGCGACATATAAAAACACGTTCTTGGGCAGCACGGCCGCCAGACCGGCCAGGATTTCCTCCGCCCGCCAGCCCTGGCGCTGGAAGCTCACGATATCCGACTGCATGAACACGGCGCAGCCGTAACCGAACACCGGCATGGTCTCGGCGGAAAAGGCGATGTCGGCGAAGCGCTCGACGGGAATGCCGAAGCCCTCGGCCGTGGACTGCAAAAAGTACCCGTTGCCCGCCGAGCACTGCGTGTTGAGCTTGAAGTCCTTGACCCGTCCGTCCTTGAGCACGATCAGCTTGATGTCCTGCCCGCCGACATCCACGATCACGTGCGGATCGTCGTAGAACAGTTGTGCCGATTCGGTGTGGGCGACCGTCTCGACCAACGCCACATCGGCGTGCAGCACATCCTTCAGCATGTCCTTGGCATAGCCGGTGGTGCCGACGCCGAGGACCTCCAGCCGCGCACCCCCCGCTTCCACCTTTTCGCGCAAAGCGGCCAGCACCTCCATCGTGTCCTGGATGGGGTTGCCGTGCGAGAGCTGGTAGACCTTCTCGAGCACGTTGCGGTTCTCATCGAGCAAGGCGACTTTGGTCGAGGTCGAGCCACCATCGAGCCCCAAAAATCCCGGGACCGTCGAGCCGGCGGGAAACGCCGCCGGATGAAACACCGGCCGCCGGAACGCCTGGCGGAACTCGTCAAGCTCGGCCGGATTGCCCACCAGCGCCTTGCCGCCGGTCTTGAGCTTTTCCTCGTGCCGGCCCACGTCGAGGTAATCGAGCAAGGCCGCCGTGCCCGCGTAGACGCCCACGTCCGGGTCCTCGTCGCGCCCAAACGCAATCGCGCCGAGCGCGGCATAGTACTGGGCATTTTCGGGCACCCGGATCAGATCCTCCGGCGTCGCGCCGGCGGGCAGCTCGACGTGCCGCTCCTCCCAAATGCGCGGAATGTTCGCCTGCCAGCACTCGCGCAACCCGCGGATGAACGAGTTGGGCCCGCCCAGCAGCAGCACGTGTGGCCGCAGCGTGTTCCCGCGCGTGAGCACGCTCAGGTTCTGCAGCACGATGGCCTCAAACAGCGAGGCCATCATCTCGTCGTTGGGCGTGCCCGCCTTTTGCAGGCTATTGATGTCGGTCTCGGCGAACACGCCGCACTTGCCCGCCACCTTGTGCAGCTTGATGCCGTGATACCCCTGCGCGCACAACGCGGCGGGCGGGATCTGCAACTTGGCGTTGATCTTATCTATGACCGCGCCCGTGCCCCCGGCGCACTTGTCGTTCATCGAGGGAATCTTCTTTTTGCGCCCGCCCTGTTCGCCGTCCTTGAACACGATGATCTTGGCGTCCTGCCCGCCCAGCTCGACTACCGAGTGCACCTCCGGATGCAATTCCTCCACCGCCAGCGCCACCGCCGTGACCTCCTGCACGAACTTGGCGCCGATCAGCGTCGCCAACGGGCCCGCCCCCGAGCCGGTCATGAAGATGCGGTCGCGCCCGGCGGTCAGCCCGGCCTCGGCCTCCATCCGGCGCAGGAACTCGAGCACCTTTTCCGGCTGCTTCGTTTCGTGGCGCTGGTAGTCACGCCACAGCTCGCGGCCGGATGACACCTCGCTCACCAGAGCCTTGACCGTGGTCGAGCCGACATCGAGTCCGAGAATCAGCATGGCGAGACTTCCCTAAGCCGCCCCTAGGCCGCAGATGTGACCGCACTCTTGGCGGCTTGCGGACGCCCGCGGTGCCCGATGCGCCGCGCCACATGCAGCACAAACTGTGCCGCGGTGCCGGCGACGCCTTCCTGATGCGGCACCCGGTAGAACGGCCGCCGCAGTTGCGGATGCGCCGCCGCGTAGGCGCGCACGTCGGCCAGCGTGACCCCGGTCTCCTCCAGCACGCGCTCGAGCTCGGCTTTCGCCTTGACCTTGGCTTCGCCCAGCGCCATCTGCACGCGGCTATGCGCGTTGACGGCGCCCTCGCCGCTGGTCTCGATGGGCAGGTAGATCATGTCCGGGAAGCGGTTGACCACCGCCGATTGCGCCCCGTCGGATTGCGACGAGGGCATGCACCCGAACGGCTTCAGCCCCAGCACCATGTGGCACAGCTTGTGCTTGGTGTAGTAAACGTTCTTGCCGACTTCCAGGTGCCCTTCCCCGCCCCGCGCCAGGTTGTTGTAGAACGGCTGCGACAACCGCGCCAGTTCCTTCTGCGGGATCAAATGATGGGTGATGTTGCCCAGCCGCTTCGTCACCCGGTGGTAGAGCAGCGTCCAGAAAGCTTCCCCGACCACCAGCCCGATCCATTTCTTGCGGAACTGCATCTCGTTGGCCAGCATCTGGCGCGGCTGCCGCCACGTCGCCTTGGGATAAGGCGCATGCACATGCCGGTTCCTCACCGCCGTCAGCCGCACCAGGTGGATCATGTAGGCCACCCAGGTGGCGATGGGCTCGACCACGACCTGCGCGCCTTCTTCCTCGAGGAAGCGGAACATATGGAAGTTGCCGTCGCCCTCGGTCGTCTGCGCCCAGAATTCGCCGGTGATCTTCACCACTGGCCGCATCCGCGTCCGATCCACCTCGATCTGACTGAGGCGGTCGCGGCAGGCGCGCAGCGATTCGCGGAACTCGCGCCCGTAGAGGTGCGCGTAGACCTTGCACAGCACGCTCAGCGTGTCCTTCACCTTGGCGTGCTTTTTGAGCCAGCCCGCCATCTGCGTCGGCGCGTGCTCCATGAACTCGTAGGGGTGCTGATTCCGCAGCCGGCTGCACAACTCCCCGACCGCCTCATGGAACACGCGATCGGTTTCGCCCTTGTGCACCTCGAACGGCCTGATTTGATAAATAAGGTCATTGATGGCGTCGCCCAGCAGCATGGCATTGAGCATGCTCATCCCGAAGTTCACGGTGAACTTTAGGCCCGGCTCGCCCGAGGCAGCTTTGATTCCATCCTGCTGCTGGAACAGCAACACCCGGAACCCGTCAAACCCGGCGTTTTTCAGCGCGTAGCGGTACTCGGCCTCGTACATCCCGAAGCGGCACGGCCCGCACGACCCGGCGGTGAAAAATACATAGTTGTCGAGGATCTCCTGCCGCGGCACGCCCTCCGACTCCAGCTTCTGCAAAAACTGCACCAGGTTGCCGACCGTGAAATAGGTCGGGTTGCACTGGCCGTTATTCCCAAATTCCTTGCCCAACTGGAACGCGGCCACGTCGGGCACGGCCAGGACCACGCAGTTGTACCCATTGCCTTGAAACGCCGCCTGAATCAACTGTTCGTGCTTCCAGGTCAGGCCGCCGAACAGGATGGTCACGCGTTCGCGCTCGGCGCCGGTGAAGGGGCGCTCGACGGGTCGATGAAAATGCTTCGAGGCGCCCGGCGCCGGGTCGAGCCCGGCTTGCCGACGCAAGCGCAGCCGCTCGGCCGCGAGTCGCTGCGCAATCCCCCGTTCGCGCTCCTTTAAATCGGCCGCGACCTGGGCCGCGACCTGCGCCTTTTGGGCCTGAGCCCCGGGGTCGAGTTCCTCAAGCGAGACAAAACCAGCGCTGGGCAAGGGCATACAAACTCCTTGCTTGCGCTGATTAGAACAACGGCTCTAAAGGTTTCCTCGCCCGGCAGGAAATTACGATGGCAGGAGATTCCGCCCCGGCGGAGCGGCCTTGCGGCCTTGGAGAGTGGGCCGCGCGGCAACGCCGCGCTGGACGCCCGCGATCAATCAATGCCGCAGGTACGAGTACGGATTCACCGGCGCTTTATGAATACGAACTTCGTAGTGAAGGTGCGGTCCGGTTGCCCATCCGGTCTCGCCCACGTACCCGACCACCTCACCTCGATCGAGAGGCTGCCCCACGGCCACCGCCAGACCCGACAGATGAGCGTACAGCGTCTCCACCCCATGGCCGTGTTTGACGATCACGGTGCGCCCGTACCCGTCCATCGTGCCGGCAAAGACAACGATGCCGTCGGCGGTGACATGGACGGCCGAGCCGTAGGGCACGGCAATATCAATGCCGGCGTGAAACGCCCCCTCGCCCAGGAACGGATCAATGCGCTCGCCAAAGCTGCTGGTGATGCGCCCGCGCACCGGCCACATATCCGGCTCCCAAGCTCCGGGCCGCACCACCGACGACAGCGGCAGCGAGGCTTCCAGGGCCCCGGCTTCGAGCACCTGAAAGCTCGACAGCGTATCGGCGTACAACTGGCTGGCCGGGATCAGGCTGCTGGTGACCGGATCGGGCAGCCCCGGCGTCCGGCTGGCATTGCGCACGCGATCCTTGAGGCTGGTGTTGTGCTTGACGTTATAGAGCGCGCTGACTTCGCTGGCCAGGCTGCCCAGGCTGGCGACTTCGGCCTTGTACTGGTCGGCATCCTGACGCGTGTGGCTGAGCTGGCTCTCGAGCACATGCTGGCGGCTGCGCAGTTCATTGAACGCCTGCACCTTGGTCAGCATCCGCCCATACGAGCCGGCCAAGCCCGCCAGCGTGACCACGCCCACCATCGCGCACAGGACAAACACCACCACCCACTTCACCGGGATGGGGATGCGCTGCATCTGCCCGTCCCAGTTATGGCGAACCATGAAAATGTAATAGCGTCTGCGCACTGGTTCCCTATACGTCCAGAGCTTTGACTCTAACAACCTCCTGCTCACCCCGTCAAGGCGGCCAAAAGATTGCGAAATTGTGACAATCGCTTACAGCCGCAGAATCAGCTCACGATGTAGCGAAGCCGGGGCGTAGGGGCGCAGGCGCCTGTGGCACCTGAGCGCGGAGTGGCCTTGCGGCCTTTGAGAGCGGGCCGCGCGGCAGAGCCGCGCTGGGCGCCCGCGATCTAGAAAGCCTGCGAAATTGTTGCAATCGCTTACGGCCCTAGATATCGCTCACGACACGCGCTGAGATTTGTAATAGCGCTCCCGCGCCGAAAGGATCAGCTCGTGCGCGTGCGACCGCGCCTGCCACCCCTGGCTGACCACATCCTTGTGCTCCAGCGTCTTATAGGTCCTGAAAAAGTGCTCGATGATTCGCAGTTCATCTTCGGCCACGTGTTCCAGCTCCCGCGTCTCGCGATAGCTGCGGTCATGCATCGCAACGGCCAGCACCTTATCGTCGCTGCCCTTCTCATCCCGCATCTTCAGCAGCCCGATGGGCCACACCTCCAGCATCACCCCCACATCCAGCGGCTCGCTGATTAAAACCAGCACGTCCAGCGGATCCCCGTCCGGCGCCAGCGTCGAGGGTATGAACCCGTACGCGCTCGGATAGAACATCGAGGCATACAACACGCGGTCGAGGCGGAACACCCCGAGCGTCACATCGTACTCATACTTGGCGCGCGTGCCCTTGGGGATCTCGACGATGGCGTTGACGCTCTCCGGGGCCGCGTCGCCGATGGGAAGATCCTTGAGGTTCATAACACGATCGGCGCGAGCGGCTCGTGCTGCTGCGCGACGTGAAGCTTCGGCCGAGCCGCTGAACCGCCGCCCCGCTGGCCCAGCGCCCTCTCGGCCGAAAGCAGCGCCAGGTCGGGCAGGTTGTTGTTTTCGCTCAGGTGCGCCAGCACCACATGCGCCGCTGAGCCGTCGAACCCATTGCTCAGAAACTCAGCCAGCGTGTCATTCGACAAATGGCCCAACCGTCCCAACACGCGCTGCTTCAACTCCCAGGGATAGCCGCCCCCTTTGAGCATCTCCAGATCGTGGTTCGATTCCAGCACGGCGCAATCGGCGCCACACAGTTGCTGCCGCACGTTTTCCGGCAGATAGCCCAGGTCGGTCACGAACGCGATGCGCACGCCCGTGGCACAGAACCGGAACCCCACCGGGTCGGCGGCATCGTGCGGGATGGCGAACGTGGTTACCGCGATATCGCCAATCTGGAAGCTGTCGCCGGTGGCAAAGTGTTCGACCCGCGGCAAGGCCTCACCGGCCGCACCCAGAGCGGCGCGCGTCTTTTCGTTTAGGAAGACCGGAACGGGAAACTTGGCCGCCAACCGCGCCAGTCCGGCTACGTGATCGCCGTGCTCGTGCGTGATCAGCACCGCCTGCAGGCGCTCGACGGCAATGCCGGCAAGGGCGAGGCGGCGCAACAGTTCGCGCCGGCTGAAGCCGGCATCGAGCAGCAGGCACGTGCTCTCGGTGGCAATGACGGCGGCGTTGCCGCTGCTCCCACTGCCCAGGATGGTAACCGTGACCGGCACTAGCACCAAGCTAGCAGCTATTCACCGGCCGCCGTCAGCTTTTTCGGTCCACCCGGGCCTCAGCCTGACCAAAGGGAGGGCGTCCCGAGTCCGGAGTGGCCGAGCCACGTGTGTCAGTCGCCGGATTTTGGAGCAGCAGGAGTGGCGGCCGGAGTTGTGGCTTTAGGACCATCGCCGCTGGAAGCGGGACTCGACTCAGACTTGGAATCCTTGCTCTCTTTGGAGTCCTTGGCGTCGTTGGACTCTTTGCTCGCGGCCGATGTGCGCCCGGAGCGGGCATAGTCGGTGACGTACCAGCCCGAACCCTTGAACTGAATGGCAGAGGCCGATATGAGCCGCTCCAGCGTTCCACCACAAAACGAGCAGGTCTTCAGCGGCTCGGCGCTGAAAGACTGAATCTTTTCCACCCGCTTATGGCAGCTCTGGCACTCATATTCATAAAGAGGCACGGCATCATTTTAACAAATCGAGGAACACACGCAGCCGGCGCAGCCCCTCGCGAATTTCCTCTTCCGCTGCCGCATAGGAAAACCGAATGTGCCCCGGGCTCCCAAACGCCTCGCCCGAAACCGTGACCATGCCCGCCCGCTGCAGCAATTGCTGGCAAAGCTCATCGGCGCTGGCGAGGCCCGCCCGCTGCAAAACCCCCTCCACGCGCGGAAAAACATAGAAAGCCCCGCCCGGCAGATTGCACGTGATCCCCGGCAGCGCGCGCAGCCCCTCGACGATGAGGTCGCGCCGCCGCCGATAGGCGGCGATCATGGTCGCCACCACCTCCTGCGGGCCCGACAATGCGGCCACCGCGCCCGCCTGGGCGAACGTGGTGGCGTTGCCGGTCGAGTGGCTCTGCAGCGCCAGCATGGGGGCGATCAGCTCGGCCCGGGCGAGCACGTAGCCGATGCGCCAACCCGTCATGGCATAGGTTTTCGACAGCGAGCCGGCGATGACCAGGCAATCCTTCGCTCCCGCCTCCGCGCCCACGCTGTAGGGATCGGTTTCATACACCAGCCGCGCGTAGCACTCATCGCTCAGCAGCCACACGCCGCGCGCCCGGCACAGCGCCAGCACGCCGCGAAAGAACTCGGGCGGGAAGACGGCGCCGCTCGGGTTGTTGGGCGAGTTCAGCAGGATCGCCTTGGTGCGCGGCGTCAGCGCGGCTTCGATGGCCGCCAACGACGGCACAAAGCCATCCTCGGCGCGCGCCGCCACCCTCACCGGCACGCCCCCGGCAAAGGTGATCTGATCGCGGAAGCTGACCCAGTACGGCGCCGGGAGAATCACTTCATCCCCGTGATCCACGAGTATGCTGATGGCGTTAAACAGACCGTGTTTGCCCCCGTCGGTCACCAACACCTCAGCGGGTGCGTAGCCCGAGCCAAAATCGCGCGCGTGGGCGGCGGCGACGGCGGCGCGCAGCGCCGCCGTGCCCGCCGTGGGCGTGTACTTGGTGTCGCCGGCGGCGAGCGCTGCGCGGGCGGCCGCGGTGATGTGGGCCGGGGTGGGGAAATCCGGCTCGCCCGCGCCGAAGTCCACCAGCGCTTCCCCCGCGGCGCGCAGGCGTGCTGCCGCGGCCACCATGGCCGCGGTGGCGGAAAGGTCAATGCGCCGCGCGCGTGCGGCCAGCGGTAGCCGCTCGGTCATGGCGCCACCCCGCGCTGTGCCAGCTTGGCGCGCAAGCGGGCTTCGATCGGGGGCGCGACCAGGCCGGCCACGCTGCGCCCGCCCGAGGCGACTTCCTTCACCAGGCGCGAGCTGAGGTAAGCATGGGCCTCGGCCGGCATCAAAAAGACCGTCTCCACCGCCGGCGCCATGCGCCGGTTCATCCACGCCATCTGGTACTCGTACTCGTAATCGCTAATGGCGCGAATGCCGCGCAGGATGGCGCTCGCGCCGCGCCGCTGGGCAAAATCCACCAGCAGCCCGTCGAAATCGCTCACCTCGACGCCGGGCAGCTTGGCCGTAATCTCGCGCAGCATGGCCACGCGTTCTTCCACGCTGAACCACGCCTGCTTGTCCGTGTTGCGCAGTACGGCGACCAGCACGCGCGGGAACACCCGGCTGCCGCGCTCGATGATATCCAGGTGCCCCAGCGTGGGCGGATCAAACGAACCCGGATAAATGGCCAGCTCGGCGCTCATGTCAGAAATTTTAGGGCATTTCGGCTTGCTTCTGTGCCTGGGCGAATTCTGCCAGCAGCCGCCGCGCCCGCCGTTGCGCCGCCGTCATGATGCCGCCGTTGGCCAGGGCCGCTTCCAGCGTGGGCTCTAGCAGTTGCGGCGCCGCCATCTGGTGCGCCGACCACGCCCGCTGAATCTGGTCCATGATCTCCAGCACATCGAGCGGCTGATACTGCAGCGCGCGGCGCAGCCGCACCGTCTCCACCCCGGTCACCGACATGGCCTCGAACAGGTTGCTCAATGCCGCCGCGCGCTTGCGCGTGGTGTAGGTGAAATGCTGCACGTAATGCCGGCTGCCGTCCGCATAGGCCAGTTGTTTGTCGCCGGTATAGGCGACCTTCAGTTTCGACTGCAGCGGCGGCTTGGCAAAATCGTGCAGCGCGGCGACGTCGGCGAAGATCTCCCCGACCGCCCGCGGCGAGGCGGTGAAGGTCAGCGTCGCCAGCGGCTCGCCCGTCTTTTCCCGCACCTCGTAGCGCGCGTGCCCGTCGCGGGCGACCGCAATCTGAAAATAGACCGGATTCGAGCCGGGGAAGCTGCGCGAGTAGGTCACCGCCGGAGTCTGCGCCGCGGCCCAAAACATGGCGCCGCTCAGCAGCACCAGCCAGCCCGCCGCGGCAGAAATTCTCATGCCTTTATTTTACGGGCCCTTACGAGGAATGAGCCGCGCGTAGCGATGCTTGCCCACGCGCACGACCACCGCTGCCGCCAGCGGCGCCGCAAGCCGCGGCGTGCGCACCAGCGCCCCGTCGAGTGAGACCGACCCGGCCTCGATCAGCCGCGCCGCCGCGGTGACCGAGGCCGCCAACCCCGCCTCCACCAGCATTTTGTCCAGCCGCGCGCCGGCGCTGACGGTGCATTCGGTAATCTCCTCGGGCGCTTCCCCGCCCTGCACCACGCGCTCGAAGGCGGCGCGGGCGGCGGCGGCGGCCTCGGCGCCGTGGAAATCGGTGACGATGCGCGCCGCCAACTGCTTCTTCACCTCCATCGGGTGCTCGCGCCCAGCCTCGACCGCCTGCCGCGTGGCCGCGATGGCCGCCTCGCTGCGGTCGGTGAGCAGCAGATCGTAGCGCCACATCAGCTCGTCGGAGATGGACATGAGCTTGGCGAACATCCCCTCCGGCGTTTCCGTGATGCCTACGTAGTTGCCCAGCGACTTCGACATCTTGCGCTCCCCGTCCAGGCCCTCGAGCAGCGGCACGGTGAGCACAATCTGTGGCGGCTGCCCGTAGGCCTGCTGCACTTCGCGCCCGAGCAGCAGGTTGAACTTCTGGTCGGTGCCGCCCAGTTCGACGTCCGCGTGCAGCGCCACCGAGTCGTAGGCCTGCGCCAGTGGATACAAAAACTCGTGAATCGAGATGGGATGCCCGGCGCGGTAGCGCTCGTGAAAGTAATCGCGCTCGAGCATGCGCGCCACCGTGCACTGCGCGCACAGGCGCACGAAGTCGGCTGCCGTCATCGCCCCCAGCCACTCGCTGTTGAACGCCACGCGCGTGCGCTGCGCGTCGAGCAGATGAAACACCTGGGCGCGGTAGGTCGCGGCGTTGGCCTCGATCTCCTCCCGCGACAAGGCCGGGCGCGTCTCGCTGCGCCCGGTCGGGTCCCCGATCATGCCGGTGAAATCGCCGATCAGAAATATGACCTGATGCCCGAGGTCCTGAAAATGCTTGAGCTTGCGCAGCAGCACCGTGTGTCCCAGGTGCAGGTCGGGCGCGGTGGGGTCAAAGCCGGCCTTGACCTGCAGTGGGCGTCCGGCGGCCGCGGCCGAGGCCAGGCGCGCGCGCAATTCCCCCGGCGTGATCAGTTCGGCCGCGCCCTTCCCCAACAGCGCCAGGGAAGAATCCAGGCCGGCATCGGCGGAGGGCGGCGCGGGCATAGGCGATTATTATAGAACCGCGCCTCTATGAACTTAAGCGTCGAACTTGCCGGCCTGCACCTGGCCAATCCCGTGGTCGCGGCCAGCGGCACCTTCGGCTACGGCAGCGAGTTCGAAGACATCGTCCACCTGGCCAAGCTGGGCGCGGTCATCACCAAGGGACTCTCGCGCGCGCCCATGGCGGGCAACCCCAGCCCGCGCCTGCTCGAAACCGCGGCCGGAATGCTGAACTCGGTCGGCCTGCAGAACATCGGCGCCCAGGCGTTTCTCGAAACCCGTCTGCCGCGCCTGCGCCAGTTGGGGGTCACGCTCATCACCAACGTCTTCGGCGAGACCATCGCCGACTATGTGGCCACCATCGAGATGCTCAATACCGGCGAGGGCATCGCCGCCTACGAACTCAACGCCAGTTGCCCCAACACCGATGCCGGGGGCATGGTCTTCGGCGCCGATGCCGGCCTTCTCAGCGAGCTCGTCACGGCGGCCAAGCGCGCCGCGCGCCGGCCGCTCATCGTCAAGCTCAGCCCCAACGTCACCAGCATCGCCGCCATGGCCGAAACCGCGGCCCGCGCCGGAGCCGATGCCCTCTCCCTGGTGAACACATTCTTGGGCATGGCCAGTGATCCCGACACCCGCCGGCCGCGTTTCGCACGCGTGGTGGCGGGCCTGTCCGGTCCGGCCATCAAGCCCCAGGCCTTGCGCATGGTGTGGGAAGCGCACCGCGCCACGGCGCTGCCGCTGCTCGGCGTGGGCGGCATCGCCAGCGGACGCGATGCCGCTGAGTTCCTGCTCGCCGGCGCCACCGCGGTCCAGATCGGCACCATGAATTTTTGGGACCCCAAGGCCACCGAGAATGTGTTGCGCGAGCTCAAGCGCTTCTGCCGCCGCCACGGCATCGAAGACGTGCGCTCGCTCACCGGCGCCCTGGCCGAGGGTACGGCCCCAGCCGAGCCCGATACAGGAGAGATCGTTACCGGAGAAACGCCATGAACCTGCTCGTCCTCGGCGGCGGAGGCCGCGAGCACGCGCTGTGTTGGAAGCTGGCGCAATCGCAATCGGTTGAAGCCCTCTTCGCGCTGCCCGGCAGCGACGGCATCGCCGCCAGTGGCGTCACCTGCCTGCCCGGCGATCCCTGCGACGCGGCCGCCGTCCTCGCCGCCGTGCGCGACCACGCCGTGGATCTGACCGTGGTCGGGCCCGAGGCGCCGCTCGCCGCCGGCATCGCCGATGCGCTGCGCGCCTCGGGGCGCCATGTCTTCGGCCCCTCGCGCCAGGCGGCACAACTGGAATCGAGCAAGATCTTCGCCAAGGAATTCATGGCGCGTCACGCCATCCCCACCGCCGACTACGTCACCGTGGATACCCTCGCGGGGGCCCGCGCCGCCTGGAGCCGCTTTCATGGAGCGGCGGTCTTCAAGGCCGACGGCCTCGCCGCCGGCAAGGGCGTGGTGCTCCCGCAGACCGACGCCGAGGCCGAAACCGCGGCCGCCGATCTGCTCGCCCGCTACGGAAAGCTCGTCGTCGAGCAACGTCTCTCCGGAGCCGAACTCAGCCTCCTCGCCGTCACCAACGGCGAGCAATACCAACTCCTCCCTCCCGCCCGCGATCACAAGCGCCTGCTCGCCGGCGATCGCGGACCCAACACCGGCGGCATGGGCGCGATTGCCGGATGGGCCCTGCTCGACGCCGCCTTGCGCCGTCGCATCGAAGGCGAAATCATCGCCCCCACGCTCGCGGGCATGCGCCGCGAAGGCACCCCCTTTCAGGGCGTCCTCTACTGCGGCCTCATGCTGACCGCCGACGGTCCGCGCGTGCTCGAGTTCAACGTGCGCTTCGGGGACCCGGAAGCGCAGGCGATTCTCCCCTGCTGGCACGGCGATCTGGCCGTGCTGCTGCAGTCGCCGCAGGCGACGGCAGCAGCACCCTGCGAAGCGCGAAGCGCGAAGCAGGGCACGCCCCCATGGGGCGCCTGCGTCGTGGCGGCCGCCGAGGGCTATCCCGACTCGCCCGTCAAAGGCGACGCGATCACCGGCCTCGATGCCGCCGGTCAGTGTCCGGGCGCGCACATCTTTCACGCCGGCACCCGCCGCGAGAACGGCGCATGGCGCACCCATGGCGGACGCGTGCTCGCCGCCGCCGCTTGTGGCACGCGCGAGCAAGCCCTCGCCGCCGGCTACCGCGCGCTCGCTTCCATTCACTTCCGCGGCATGCAGATCCGCCGCGATATTGGCCAATCCTCATAACTTTCAAGGAGACCTTCTCGATGCCAAACGCCACCCCTCTCGTCGCCATTCTCATGGGCAGCGACACCGATCTGTCGGTCATGCAGCACACCGCCGATGAACTCGCCAAGTTCGGCATTCCCCACACAATGGATGTCGTCTCCGCGCACCGCTCCCCCGCGCGCACCGCCGCCTTCGCGCGCAGCGCCGTCGAGCGCGGCCTGAAAGTTCTCATCGCCGGCGCCGGTGCTTCCGCCGCCTTGGCGGGCGCGCTGGCGGCAGAGACGACCTTGCCGGTGATCGGCGTACCGTTGGCCACCTCGCCGCTGGTCGGCTTCGACGCCCTCCTTTCGACCGCGATGTTGCCCGCAGGCATCCCCGTCGCCACCATGGCGGTCGGCGCGGCAGGCGCCACGAACGCAGCCGTATTGGCCGCGCAAATTCTCGCGCTCTCTGACGCCGGCCTCGCGCAAAAGCTGGTCGCCTACAAACAGGAGTTGGTGCGCAAGGTCGAAGAGAAGTCGCGCAAGCTCCACGCCCCGAAGTAACCCAAGCGCAGCTCCGGTTTGGGGCAGGGGCCCCAAGCCGGCGCGAGCATAAGCGGGCCGCGCGGCGCAGTCGCGCTGGGCGCCCGCGCCCATAAACGCCGCGTAAGGTCGAGGAAAAATCGCGCAAGCTCCACGCCGCAAAATAGCCGACTCTGGAAAGTCAAGTTTTTTTTAAAAATCTGTACGATTTTGCTTGACTCCGGTGATTCATAAGCCATATATCTTGGGTGGTGAATTTCCACAGCCCCATAGAGTGGGGTTAGGGACAGACTCATAAGGAGGAAACCATGGCTGCAAAGAAACCAGCGAAAAAGGCCGCGAAGAAGACCGCCAAGAAAAAGAAGTAGCTTTCCCACCAGCGGGAGGTCATCCCTCCTGCCTAGAAAAATAGGATGCGCCGACTCTGCGCATCCTATTTTTTTCTCCCTTCATCCAATAAGCAGGAACTCACAAACGTCTGGCTTGGGTGGGCATCCCAAAAGGGCCCAAAGGGGGGAAGCCGTATGAAGGTTGTCAACACTATCTTGCGCCAGTGGCAGATTCGTACCTGCAGTCATCACTGGGTACGCGCGCGTTGGGATGATGGCACTTACGGTCTCCGCTGCTCCCGCTGCATGGCCGCCTACACCCACACCTGGGACGACATCATCGGCCAAGAGACTGCCGGCAGCGCCGCCTCCGCCATCTCCAACCTCCACCGCGCCGCATAGATACCAAGGCCCCCGCCCCGCTCATTTGCTACAATGGGAGTCCGTGCTGTGCTGGCCCTTAGGAGCCTAGGGGCGCGCCTGCGCGCAGGGAGATTCCCACATGTATGCGGTAATTCGTAGCGGCGGCAAGCAGTATCGCGTCAGCCCGGGCGACGTGCTCGAGGTGGAAAAGCTGCCCCAGGCAGCCGGCGACGCGTTCGAGTTTGCCGACGTCCTCGCGGTTCGCGACGAGCAAGGCGGTTTGCGCCCGGGTGCGGGAGCGCGCGTCAGCGCCACCGTCGTCCGTCAGGCGCGCGACCGCAAGATTCTGGTATTCCACTACAAGCGCAAAAAGCAATACAAAAAGCTGCAAGGGCACCGCCAGGCCACCACGCAGGTGCGCATCGGTGAAATTCAGCTCTAGGCAAAGGGCATGGCACATAAAAAAGGTTTAGGCAGTTCCCGCAACGGCCGCGACTCGAATGCGCAGCGGCTGGGGATCAAGCGCTACGGCGGCGAACGGGTTTCGGGGGGCACGATTTTGGTGCGGCAACGGGGCACACCGCTGAAGCCGGGCATGAACGTCGGCCGCGGCAAGGACGACACCCTGTTTGCTTTGGTCGCCGGCTTCGTCGAGTTCGTGGACCGTGGTGGCCGCGGCAAATTCGTGAATGTACGAGCAGCCGCCGCCTCGTGAGCCCGCGAATGTCCCGCCCATGGCGCAGCGGAGCCGGGGAGTGGGGCTCAGGCGCCAGTGGCGCCTGAGCGCG
>JBOGKL010000286.1:0-3786 GCA_050745525.1 Terriglobales bacterium
CGGCGAATGGGTCCGCACGCCGTCCGGCAGCGCCGCCGAGGTGCTGGCCCATGACACCAGCAGCGGTGAGGTACTGCTGCGCACCCTGGCCCCGCCGCCACGGTGGGCATGGCATCCGGCCACCGCGCTGGTGGGTGAACTTGATTGGGAGGTGAAGGCATGAGCCTGCTGCTGGCGGAAATCGCCTACGTTGCCGCCACCTGCGCCCTGTACCTGGCCTGCAACGGCCAACGGAAGCGGAAACCATGATCGCTACCACCACAGCCAACTCCTACGGTGCTGGGCACGGCCCCATGGCCCAATGCGTTTCCCTGCGCCCCAGTGCTCTGTTATCCTGGAGGCACCATGGCTATCCGTGTACGAGCAGTCTGGGATGCCGAAGCTGGCGTTTGGGTGGCGGAAAGCACCGATGTGCCGGGGCTGGTGACGGAAGCGCCCGGCTTGGACTCGCTCAAGGCCAAGCTCGATGTGTTGATCCCGGAACTGCTGGCCGCCAATGGCATAACCGGCCAGCCAAGCGTGCCGGTGGAATTGCTGGCCGAATTCCGGGAGCAGTTGTCTCCGGCCCGCGCCTAAATGGCCGACTACGCCCCGGAACTCAAGCGGTTGCTGCGCCAGCACGGTTGCGTTTTCGTGCGCCACGGCAAGGGCGACCACGAACTTTGGCGCAGCCCGGTTACTGGCACCGTGTTTCCGGTGGACCACAAAATCCTGTCGCACCACACCGCCAACGGCATCCTGAAGCAGGCTGGACTGTCCGACCGCAAACGGTTCTAGTTCCAAGCCGGGGCGTTGCCCTGGACGCTCGAAGGGAGTCTTGACGCCCCGCCCCTGCCGCTGTTGTGCCCACCCTCAACGAGCCGCGATTGACAAGGCGCTGGCCAGCGGCACCGCATCATACCGGAATCTATCGGAACGTTACGGTACAAGCCCGGCGGCGCTGGCGCGGCACCGCGCCCACGCGGGCGCTGCGCTGGTGCTGGCCGCTGAACGGCGCGAGCTAAGCATCGGCGGAGGGGTCATGGACGGGCTGGCGGCTATCCGGACGCGGCTGGAAACCCTGCTGGCGAAGATGGAGGGCGAAGGCGACTACCGGGGCGCCGTGCTGGCGTGCCGCGAGATTCGGGAGACGTTGGCGGCGCTGGATGTCACCCTGGAGCGTGCCGCTGCCAAGGCCAAGGGGAGTGAGCCGGAAGTACACGTCCGGATAAGCTATGTCGGCAGCGAGGGGTGCCCGCGCTGCGGCGGCGTGCCCGAAGAATATTAAGGCCGCCTGCTGGTGCCCACCCGAAAAATGGTAACCACCCTTGGTAACCACTCTGTGGTTGTATCGGCTCGTATGGAGTTGTATGCTTCCTTTTGACCCGATTGCGGGAAGGCCCATTTCATGCGGGAAATACGCGCCAATCCTCGCTTATACCAAGCCAGACAATATCACGCTGAAATATCACGTCCAGTGCTCTTAATCACTAGGTTGAAGGTTCGATTCCTTCCCGGCTCACCACCTTTAGATCCCGACAAACTGAACGGCGTAGGCGCCGCGCACCGGCGGAGTGTGGCCGGTTTGCATTAGGACCCCAGGCCGTTTACAATTCGGCCGTGTTCTCAGTGATTCGGGCTGTCTTGCGGAGATTTGCCCCGGTCGCCATAGTCCTGATTCCCTTTGCAACTTTGGGCTGGAGCCAGACCCCTGCCTCCGGCCTGGCCGCACTCCCTGCCGAACCCGGATTGTATCTTGCAGACGCGGCGGCGCCGCAGTTGCTCATTGCTCAAGCCGTGGTTCTCAACATGAACGGGTCCAAGGCTGGGTGGCTGCCTTATTTTGGATCGAGCAAGAAGTTCGGATTTGGTGAGGTCCCCGGCCTGCACGCGGTCACGGTAACCGGCCAGATCCCGACTTTTCTTTTTATCCCGAGCAGGCGAGAACTTGATGCGGGGGTCACCGCTGCCGATTTCGTTTTGCTCTACATGCAGCTTGACCCACAGCACCAGGCGCGCCGCTTCGAGACGGAATTTGGGTCGGCGAAGGTCGCCGGATCGCAGGGAATCGGGGGAGCCGCCGGGCACGAGAGCGTGGGAATCGTTCAGACGGTGCAGGTCGTAAGACGGGAGGTTGCCCCGGGGGTCTTCTCGATCACGCCTGCGGTTCCTCTACAACTCGGCGAGTATGCCCTCCACCTCGAATCACCGCTCGCCCCAGCATTCGCAATTTTTGACTTCTCGGTAGCAGCCCAGCCCCTGCTCTCCGCGACCACAGTTTTCATCCAAAATGAGAGCGAGGACGGCGGCGCGGCGGATGCGCTGGCAGCCGCCGTCAGGAGTTGGGGGCGCTACGAGGCCGTACCCTCTCGGCGGGGCGCGGGGCTGGTGTTTCTGCTGACAGGCAAAAGTGGTGGCCATCTACAACTGGCCATCACGCCAGCCGGATCAAACAGCGTTCTCTGGAGCGCAACTGATCAGTATCGAAACACCACGGGAAAATCACTGCAAGGCGGCGCCGATCCCGGCAAGCTGGTGAGTATACTCAGGAACTCCCTAAAAGCGTGGACCGGGAGCAGCCAGTAATCGGCGCGCGCATATTGGTTGAAGGTTCGATTCCTTCCCAGCTCACCACCCGCCTGACTACCGGCCCGCCTTGCCGGGTTTTTCACAGATCGTACCCAACCCATGTTCGTCCGTTGACCTCGATGCGCTCGCTAATGACGCGGCATTTTTCACAGCGGGCCAAGTACCCAAACCAGGGCGTGTGCCCAATCTCGTTGCGCTCAGGACAATAGGAATTTGAGATCGGCCGGTGTATTAAGTTCACCTTGCAGCGTGAGCAGGGGATGCCGTGGCAAAGGCAGCTCACGCGGACGGGGTGGCCGGGGATGCGGCCGTCGCCCCAGTGAAGGTTCTTGGCTTCGGTGGTTCCGTTGTATTCGCCGCACACGTCGCAGCGGACAAACCGGGTGGCAGGGGAAATTCTTCAGTCATCAGTGCGCCTCCATTAGCAAAATTGCGTCAAGAGAGCGCTGATGCCCGGAGACTATCTGTTGCGGCTGTGCCGCCACATCTGGCATTGCTGCCAAAACCACCGTGCCGTCTCCCGGCCGGTTGGCGCGCTTGCGAGCAAGCGACTCTTGATGCTTCGTTGATTGTACCCCGGGTTCGTTGGGGCTTGCCAGTGATATTGTTGGGGAATCTGGAGGCTGGCGATGCGAGTGAACATCTACATCAATTTCCCGGGGAATTGCGCCGAGGCGATGAGCTTTTACGAGAAGCACCTGGGCGCGAAGATCCTCGTGCAACGCACGTTCGAGCAGATGCCGGAGGGGCAGCTTCCGCCGGGATTGCAGCGCAAGGGCATCCTGCACGCCCGCTTCAGCCTGGGCGATACCGTGATCATGGCCAGCGACGGACCGGCCGAGCGCGTGCAGCCGATGCGCAGCGCCTACCTGTCACTCAGCGTGGATAGCTCGGCCGAAGCCGAGCGCATCTACAACGCGCTGAGCGAGGGGGGCGAGGTCTTCATGAAGATGGCGGAGTCGTTTTTCGCCCATCGCTTCGGGCAGTTCCGCGACCGCTTCGGCGTGAACTGGATGGTCATCCACGAAAAGGCCACGGCTTAGTTCCAGCGCAGGTTGCGGATCTGATCGAGGTTGACGTTGCCGCCGCTCAGCACGCAGGCGACTTTCGAGCCGGGCGCGGCCGGGATCAGGCCGGCCAGCAGCGCCGCCACCGGCGCGGCCGCGGCGCCTTCGACCACCAGCTTGCAGTGGTGCATGATCCAGAGCATGGCGTCGA
>JBOGKL010000287.1:0-4907 GCA_050745525.1 Terriglobales bacterium
GCGATGCCGATTGGCATCGCCCGCCGGCGCGTTGGTTTTGAGGGGCGCGCCCGGGCACAAACGGTTTGCGTGCCATCTCCCTATGGAGATATCATCTCTCCATGGCAAAGACGGCGGCACATGCGGCACATGGCACCGCGCGGGCGGATTCCGCCCGGACCGAACGGCAAATCGCACGGCGTCTGGCCGCCCTGCGCAGGGAACAGGGATGGACGCTGGAAGAGCTTGCGCGCCGGACGGACATAAGCCGCGCAAGTCTATCGAGGATAGAGCGTTGCGAGCTGAGCCCCACCGCCTCCATGCTCACAACCCTTTGCGGCCAATATGGATGGACGCTGTCCCGCCTGATGGCTAACGCGGAACAAGGGTCGCCCTCGATTATCCGCCGGCAGGAACAGACCGTCTGGAAGGACCCCGAGACCGGCTATACCCGCCGCATACTTTCCCCGCCTGATCGGCAACGGAAAGGCGAAATGGTGGAGATTATGATCCCGGCGGGCGCGTCGGTGACCGTCGCGGGGTACGCTGCGCCCACGCTGGAACATCATTTGTGGGTGCTCAGCGGAACTTTGGATTTGCACCTGGATGGAAGCAGCTTCCGGCTTGCCAGCGGGGATTGTGCCCGCTTTGTAATTTCCGGCGCGTGCACATTTACGTGCCGCGGAAGACGCCCGGTGCGATATCTAACATCTCTGGTGCATCCCTGAATGCCGCACGGTTTCCCTTCGCCAAGGACAAACGGGAGCCGGCGGGGAAACCCAGCGCCGTTTCGGATACGGAAGGCGGATGCCAAGGACTCTGCTGCCATTCTCGATTGTCTGCGGGCCGCATTCGAGAAATATCGGATGGACTATACCGCCGGGGCGTTTGCGGACACGGTGCTCAATTCTGACTCGATCGAACTTCGCCTGCGCGATATGTGTGTCCTGGTCGCTGTAGCCCACCGGGAAATCGCCGGTACGGTTGGATTTTGTGTCCGTGGCGGCGAGGGGCACATCCGCGGCATGGCGGTGCTTCCCGTCTGGCAGGGGACGGCGCTGGCAGCGGCATTGTTAGAGGCGGCGGAGAATGGACTGCGCAAGAGCGGCTGTGCCCGCGTGACATTGCATACGACCGAACCGCTCCAGCGCGCGATCCGCTTCTATGAGAAACACGGCTATTCGGCGTCGGGCGAGGTCTCGACTTTCTTTGACATGCGGCTCTATGAATATTCGAAGCCGCTTGGCAATGACGCCCCGATGCGATGACCGGAGCGGGCCCGCTGTCACCGCGTCGAGCCGCCGCCGAGTTCGACGTCGAACTTCATCTCATTGGAATTGGCCCATCCTAAGCGCTCGTACACGGGCCTGCCCATCGCCGAGGCATGCAGGGTAGCGACGCGGATGCCGCGTTTCCCGCATTCAGCAACCGCCAATCGCACCAATTGCGCAGCGATTCCGCTCCGGCGTGCTTCGGGCACAACATAGAAATTCAGCAGATAGCCCCGCCGGGACTCCAGGTGCAAGTAGTGAGGCGGCCAGTCCATAAGCCAGAGCCCTGCTCCCCCAAGGACGCGGGGTGTGGAGGAAGAGACGAGGCCGTCGTGTTCCTCCACAATCCAACCGATGTAACTGCCGTCGCCGAGCGTCTTCTCCAACCACCGCGCAGATGCCTCTTCCAATTCTGCCCAAGTACCGGTAGGGGCAAGGTCATTGTCCTGAAACATCGTCACCCGCTGCGCGGCGATGAGCGATGCGTCTTGATGAGTGGCCGGACGAATCGTGTGCATATTGTCAGAACCTCCTGGCACAGCTTCGTGTTTCTCTGTACAGAGATATTATCTCATAACAGAGCGGACGCCGGCCGTCGGGACCGCGCTGACGCCGTGTCCTAGGCCCGCGCCAGATCGAAGCGGTCGAGGTTCATGACCTTGGTCCAGGCGGCCACAAAGTCGGCCACGAACTTCGGGCCGGCGTCAGAGGAGGCGTAGACCTCGGCCAACGCGCGCAGTTGTGAGTGCGAGCCGAACAGCAGGTCCACGCGCGTGCCAGTCCAGCGCAGGCGGCCGGTTTTGGACTCGCGCCCTTCGTAGATGCCCTCCTCGCCCGCCCGCGGCTGCCACTCGGTCGCCGGATCGAGCAGGTTCACGAAGAAGTCATGGCTCAGGGTCTGCGGCCGCGCCGTGAACACGCCGTGCGCGCTGTGGCCGGTGTTGGCGCCGAGGACGCGCAGACCGCCCACGAGCACGGTCATCTCCGGCGCCGTCAACGTCAGCAGTTGCGCCCGGTCCACGAGCAGCGCCTCGGGCGACAGCCGCTGCGGGGCGCGCACGTAGTTGCGGAAGCCGTCGGCGGCGGGATCGAGCGCCGCGAACGACTCGACGTCGGTCTGCTCCTGCGCGGCGTCCATGCGCCCGGGCGTGAACGGCACCTGCACTTTATGCCCGGCGTTGGCGGCCGCCTGCTCGATGGCCGCGCATCCGCCGAGCACGATGAGGTCGGCGAGCGAGACCTTCTTGCCGAACTCCTTGCGCACGCGCTCGAGCACCGGCAGCACCTTGGCGAGCTGCGCCGGCTCATTTACCGCCCAATCTTTTTGCGGCGACAGGCGCAAGCGGCCGCCGTTGGCGCCGCCGCGCTTGTCCGAGCCGCGGAAGCTCGAGGCTGCGGCCCATGCCGTCGCGACCAGTGCGGAGATCGAAAGTCCTGAGGCCAGAATCTTCGCTTTCAGTGCCGCTACGTCCTTGGCGCCGATCAGCGCATGATCCACGGCCGGAATCGGGTCCTGCCAGGTCAGCGTCTCCTTGGGCACGAGCGGTCCCAGATAGCGCGCCACCGGCCCCATGTCGCGGTGGGTGAGCTTGAACCACGCCCGCGCGAAGGCATCGGCGAACTGCTCCGGATGCTCATGGAAGCGCCGCGAAATTGGACCGTAGATCGGGTCGAAGCGCAGCGCCAGGTCCGTGGTCAGCATCGCGGGCGTGCGCCGCGCCTTGGCGTCGTGCGGATCGGGCGCCGTGCCCGCGCCGGCGCCGTTCTTGGGCGTCCACTGATACGCGCCCGCCGGGCTGCGGCTCAGCTCCCACTCGAACCCGAACAGGTTCTCGAAGAAGTTGTTGCTCCAGCGCGTCGGCGTGGTCGTCCAGATAACCTCCAGGCCGCTGCCCGTGGTGTCATTTCCCTTCCCCGTGCCCAGCGTCCCTTTCCAACCGAGGCCCTGCTGCTCGAGGCCGGCTGCTTCCGGCTCCGGACCCAGCGTCGTGTTCGGTCCGGCGCCGTGCGTTTTCCCGAACGTGTGCCCGCCGGCGATGAGGGCGACCGTTTCTTCGTCGTTCATGGCCATGCGGCGAAACGTCTCGCGGATGTCAATCGCCGCGGCCAGCGGGTCAGGCTTGCCGTTCGGCCCTTCCGGGTTGACGTAGATCAGCCCCATCTGCACCGCCGCCAACGGCTCCTGCAGGTCGCGCTTGGCCGCGTAGCGCGCATCGGCGAGCCACTGCCCCTCCGGCCCCCAGAAGACGGAGTTGTCCGGCTCCCAAACGTCCTCGCGCCCACCGCCAAACCCGAACGTCTGGAAGCCCATGGATTCGAGAGCCACGTTGCCCGCCAGCACCATCAGGTCCGCCCAGGAGATCTTGCGCCCGTACTTCTGCTTGATGGGCCACAGCAGGCGCCGCGCCTTGTCGAGGTTGACGTTGTCAGGCCAGCTATTGAGCGGCGCGAAGCGCTGCTGTCCGCTCCCGGCCCCACCACGTCCGTCGCCAATGCGATAGGTCCCCGCGGCATGCCACGCCATGCGCACCAGCAGTGGCCCGTAATGGCCGAAATCGGCCGGCCACCACGGTTGCGAGTTGGTCATCATGGCGTGCAGATCGGCGACCACCGCCTTGAGGTCAAGGCTCAGGAACTCGCGGGCGTAGTTGAAGTCGGCGCCCATCGGGTTCGCCTCGGCCGCGTTCTGATGCAGCGCGCTCAGGCTCAATTGGTTCGGCCACCAGTCGCGAATGGAACGGGCTTGGGGTGCAGCCGTGGCCGCGGCCGCGGCGCCGGTGACGGGGCACTGCGCTTCGCTCGACATCTGTTTCTCCTCCTGCATTGGAATCGGCGGTATTTAGAATAATAAAGGATAAGGAAGCCCGCTATGCCCAACCCCATTGCCATCATCACCGGCGCCAGCCGCGGACTGGGCCGCAACACCGCCATCCATCTCGCCCGCCGCGGCGCCGAGATCATCTTCACCTACCGCTCGCGCGAGCCCGAGGCCGCCAGCCTCGTCGGCGAAATCGAGGCGCTGGGCCGCAAGGCGACCGCCTTGCGCCTGAACACCGGCGACATCGCCGCTTTCGACGGTTTCGTGGCCGAGGTGCGGGCCACGCTGGCGCGCTGGGGCCGCGACCGCTTCGACTACCTGGTGAACAACGCGGGCGGATCACTCCACGTCCCCTTCGCCGAGACCACCGAGGCGCAGTTCGACGAGATCGTGAACGTGCACTTCAAGGGCGTCTTCTTTCTCACCCAGAAGCTGCTGCCGCTGATGCGCGACGGCGGGCGCATTGTGAACCTCTCCTCCGGCCTGGCGCGCTTCGTCCTGCCCGGGACTTCTGCCTACGGAGCGGCCAAGGGCGCCATCGAGGTGCTGACGCGCTACCTGGCCAAGGAACTCGGCCCGCGCGGCATCACCGTCAACGCGGTGGCGCCGGGGGCAATTGCCACCGACTTCAGCGGCGGCATGGTGCGCGACAACCCCGAAGTCAACCGCCACGTGGCCTCGACCACTGCGCTCGGGCGCGCCGGCGTACCCGACGACATCGGCCCCATGATCGCCGCGCTGCTCTCGGATGAGAACCGCTGGGTCAACGCGCAGAGGATCGAAGTTTCCGGCGGGGCCGCACTGTAACTTCGCCTGCCGAGCGCAGCGCCGGCTTGGGG
>JBOGKL010000288.1:0-3100 GCA_050745525.1 Terriglobales bacterium
GGATCTCGCTGGTGTAGCGGCGCGCGTCCCAATGCAGCGCGTTGTAGCTGAACTCGAAGTTCATGCCGTAGAAGAACGACCGCGAATCCGCGTGCGGCACCACGAACAGCGTCCGCAGCTTGCCGCCATTGATGGCCGGGCCGCGATTGCTGGTCAGCGTGTACAGCGGCAGATACAGCCCCAGCTCCAGCCACGGACGGAAACCGTAGGCCCACTCGAAGCCGCCGTCGAAGGAGTGATTCGAGATCAGCGCGCCGGGAAACGCCGGCACCGCGATGCCCTCGGGCGTGTAGTTGGTGTGCAGCGTCAGGTTGAACTTGCCCTGCGGCGCAATCGAGGCGTCGTAAACCTGGATCTCGTCGGTCGGCCCCTGCGCCTTCGCCCGCCGCGCGCCGCCGGCGAGCACCAGCCCCCCGATGAACACAACCATGGCCAGATATTGCGGCTTCTTGAGTATCACGGAATGAAATGATTCGGACTCACCATTGTAGCGGCGATCTCAGGCCCAGTCCACAGGCGAGGCGGCGCAGCCCATGGGCGCAGAACGTCACCGCTGCCGGACCCATGCGCCCAGCCGCATTCAATCGCCGCGCGAATTGTAATGGAATCGTTTACAGCGTATTATTTCGTCATGGCGACCGCCGCAAGAAAATCCAAGGTCTATACGATCAGCCTGCCGCCCGAGCTCGCCCGCAAGGCCGAGGCATTGGCGCGAAGAGATAGTCGCACCATGAGCGAGCTGTTCCGCGAAGCCTTCCGCACCTACTCGGCGCAGCAGGCTCGAGCGACCCTGGACATGTTGGGTGAATATGCTGCCGCGCGTAATCCCGACCACTACACGGAAGGCGACGTGCCCCGGCTCATTCAACAGGTGCGCGCTGAAAAACCCCGCCGGCGCAAGCCGCGCTCCAGCCGGTGATCGTCGTTATTGACACAAACCTCTGGAGCTCCGCGCTCCAATTTGCAAAAGCCCGCGGTACGCCGACTCTGGCGCTGCAAAAGGCAATGAGCGAAGACGTGATCGCCACATGCGACGAGATCGAAGCGGAGATTACGCGAGTTCTCGTGACCAAAGTCGCCTGGGAACCACAGCGGGCGGCCTCGGCCCTGCAGGCGATCCTGGCGCGGGGCATCCGTGTAAAGATTCGCGGCGCGGTGCGGGCATGCCGCCATCCCGGCGACGACATGTTTCTGGAGTGCGCAGCTCTCGCGAAGGCGGATCTGCTGCTTGCCGGCGACAAGGACTTGCTGGCGTTGGCCGCCTATAGAGGAACCCGCATTATCACCGCCGCAGAGTATCTTCGAATACGCCATCCCTCCAGCTAGGGCCGCACGCACCTTTGCCCGTCTTGCGGGCCAGCAAGAGCGGGCGTGTAGTGCCTAAGCGGTTCTCCTCCGATCAGGCCTGAAAAAGGGTAGCGCGCTTCGGCGAACGGTAGAATTCTGGCTCCGCCGTTCGTCGTTATAGTGAAGGGCAGGCAGCCGCCGCAAAACAGGAGACGACATGCCGCAATAACTGGTATCAATGTACCTTCCCGACAACTTTGACCCATCCTCGCAGGACGAGGCGACGGTCGAGGAGATACACGCGCTCAATCGCGAAATGGTCGCTGCCGGCGTCAGGAAGGTCGCCTGCGGTCTTGGTTCGACCCGCACTCTGCGGGCGCGTCCCAACGGCGAGGTGCTCGTAACCGACGGGCCGTATTTGGAGACCAAGGAACATATCGGCGGCCTATCCATGCTGGAAACCGCGAGTCTGGATGAGGCGTTGGTGTGGGCGCGCAAGGGCGCCCAAGTGCTCCGTGTGCCGGTCGAGTTAACAGAGACCTTCTTCATGCCGGCGCCGGAAGGGAACTGAGCTGCACGACCGCTGCGAAAGGGAGAACTATGCGTCTATATAAGGCTGGTTCCATCACAATGATTGGCCTCGCCGTGCTGGTCGCGTGCGGTACGGCGCGCCAGGCGAGGGCACAGGGCGCCCAAAGTCCTTATCCGACGATGGCCCCGGTCGGGCAATACCTCATGGTCCGCACTGCCGAAATCACGCTCGCGCGCAGCGCGGCGCCATAGTCCATCTCCGGCCACGCGACCGTCCTGGTTCTGCGGCGGCACGGGTATGAAACAGCGGTCCAGGGGACGAACGGCTTCGTCTGCTTTGTCGGACGAGCCTGGGGCTCAGCCTTCGACTGGACTGAATTCTGGAACCCGAAAGTGAGGGCCGCCGACTGTCTCAACCCCCAGGCGGCACGCTCGATGTTGCCCGTCATCTATCTGCGCGCCCGCATGGTAATGGCAGGTCGTTCCAAGGCAGAGATGCTGTCGGCCACGAAAGCGGCGTATCAAAACAAGCAGTTGCCCGGGCTTGCGAGCGGTGCCATGGACTACATGATGTCGAAAGCATCGTATCTGACCGACCAAGGGTCCCACGACCTGCCCCATATCATGTTCTACACGCGCGTTAAGGATGCCCAAGACTGGGGCTCTGGCGCAGCCGGCTCGCCGGTTTTGTCCAGTCCCTACTGGTTTATGTCGCCGAAGGAACAACCTCAGATGGAAGGGCTTCCCCCGATACTCGTGTTCCTGGTTGTGGTCCCCAGTTGGTCCGACGGAACGCCGGTCGGCCGATAGCGCCAGGCCTCACCCGCCCTCGCCGCCGCATCTAACCCGGCATGCTCGTCTGGGCGGCCATCTTCCTCATCATCGCCATCATCGCCGCGCTATTCGGCTTTGGTCTGGTCACCGCCGCGGCCATTGGGATTGCCAAGATCCTCTTCGCGATCTTCATCATTCTCTTCGTGATCTCGCTCGTGGCCCACGTGGCCCGCCGCGGCCGCGCCTAGAGCAAATCCAGCTTCGCTTAGCTCGCCGAAACGTCCCACCTGCGGCCTCAACACCAGGAAAAGCCACGCTGGATTTGCTCTAGCTAGGGCGGGGCCCTGCAAGACGATTGACCTCGATCGGCCGAACGCGGGGGGCGCGCCGTTCGCACTGCGGGCAAAGTCGGCGCGAAGAGCCCGCGGAATTCCGCAGGGCGGGCCGCCCCCGGGAGGCAACGCGGCGCGACCCGGGCCGGGCTGGGGCCCCGAGTCCCCAGCCCGGC
>JBOGKL010000289.1:0-6367 GCA_050745525.1 Terriglobales bacterium
TGCTACCACAAGGCACTGATCGACCGTCGATGCACGATTGCCAGGATCTGGTACAGGACATTATCACACATAATTGCCGAGCAACCGGTTTCCGATTGACAGCCGATGTTGCTATTCAATGACGACGTCTAGGCGCCACCCGACTGGAGCAGCGAGTTCTCGAGGCGCGCAGCTTCAGGGACACCGATACGCACGAGTGAGGGCAGGAGGTCATCTACCTTGAAGCGGAGAGGCGTAGCCGCTGCCAGAATTCCCGGCTCGTTCTGTAACGTAAGTTCGATCAGGTTACAGACCCGGCGCCCCAAATCGGTGTCTACCCAAAACGGCACGCTATCGGGATAGGCCCGCTGCCATGCCATCGCCGCATCGATCACATAGGGAAGATGATCGGGTTTGGGCGACACCTCGAAGAGATTCAGCGCGACAATCGCGACAAAGAAGGATGGTCCCGCATCCATCAGGGTCTTCAGTGTCGGCAGGAAGGGATCGATCCGCTCGATACCGACGGGGGTCAGGTAGCATTTCGCCGGCTGAACATACCCATGACCGTTGAAAAAAAGCGTCGCGATAGCCGGGCCGATGTGGGTCTCGATCGAGGCCGAATGATCGCCGATCATTCGGCTCCATCCTGCCGTGTTCATCAGTCGATGGGCCAGCTGCTCGCGAATTGCCGCCGCCGTCTCCGGCGACGGTTCGTGGCGATTAAAGAACGCGATGTCTACGGAGCGGAGGAACTCCGCTGTCACGTCAAAGAACCGTTCGTCGGGCAGGGAGCAAATTGGCGTGAGAGCAAGAGCCTCGATTTCCGGCACCGAAAGTTCCTGCAGGCAGCACGCCAGCAGCGAAAAATAAGCTCGGTTCCATTCATTCGGCGGTTGAGCGACTTCCTCGCCCGGGTCCAGCTCGGCTCCGTTGGCCGTAGCCGTCCACCCGCTATAGGACCGAACGACTTCCCGTAACCACGGTCTCTTTACGCCATCGGCCAAGGGCAGGGTCTGTCCGAGCCACAGCGCCGCTGCTTGATGATCGGTAAAATCGCTAGGCGGCGGCTGGCGCCGGAGTCTGGGCTGCTCACCACCGACGAGGACGAGGCGCCGTCGCCGTCGGGTGCGCAATCGGGGTTCTGATAATGACGGCCATTCCGGCTCTGGCCCGCGCCCGTCGAGCCACTCAAGCTCCCGCTCCACGGCAGCCTGCACATCGGCTCGATGCCGGGCCAGCTGAGCGGTGAATTCTTCCTCCGGTTTATCCCACTGGCGCCAGGGGCGGACGGCCGTCGACAATGCGGCGCGGAGTATTGCTTGCGGCAAGCGTTCGTCGATGGCGGCGAGGATGGTCGCAACGCTGCCGAACCCGTGCGCCGCCGCAGGATTGTCGCGCGCGGCGATTTCAACCAGCGACCGAAGCCGTTCTGGTGTCAGTTGGTCTTTCAGCTCGTACGCCATCCCTGCAAAGGCCATGGCGATGGGGTTGAAGCGAAGGCCCCCGCGAAAACGATGCGCCGGGTCCTCGGGCGATTGAAGCGCGCGAGCAAAGATGCCGTCCGCCCATGAGCGGGATTGAGCGCGCAATTCGTCGCTACCGTCGCGCATCACGATGAGGGCGGCAGCGAGAACCGCTTCATCGTGCATCCATTGTGTATCTCTGTCGCGATCGTCCGTCGGGGTGGGCGCTGGGTTCTTTTGTGCCCAGTCGACGGCACGCGCCGCAAATTCCGGAGAGGACCGCGACGGGTCGATTAACGCGATGCCGATCGACGCCTGAACATTGACTTCGCGTGATATGGGCGCAGCGGCATCGCGCAAGCGTTTGAGATGCTCCGCTTCGGCTGCGGGGGACACGTATTCGTATCCCTTCGTCTGCGAGCCGTCTTCGTTGTCCACGGTTCTTTGGTGCCAATTCTTGAGGTCCGAAAGGTTCAGAGCATGAACCGTCATGAAAGCCGGATCGGCCAATGTAGCGCCAGCGGGCGGCGGGCCGAGGCGGGCGGCGGCGTGCTCGAAGAGTTTCGCAAGTTCCTGGCGTTGTTCCGGCGTCCCCGAAAGTGCGTAGAGCCCGATCAATTGATCGAGCGACATACGACGTGAGGGTCTCACTTTGAGATCATTGACGCTTACGACGCCCTTAGGCTCCGGATGAAGTGCGCTCAGTCCGAAGGGGTCGAACTCCGGCAGGGTATCTTGGGCTAGGCGCTCACGGTTGATACACAGCAGTTCGGGACAACCGAGAAAAGGCATCGCGGTGTCTCTCGACTGCGGCCAATGCGAGAGAAGCAGGTCAACCGCAACGAGGAGATACGCTGCCGGTGCGCCCGGTGCGTCAAGGATGTCCTGCAGCACCAGCTCAAACGCTTCGCCTCCTTCGATTCGCCGGTGGCCCCATGCCTCGAGTGCCATCAGGCCGCTGGTGACGCAGCAGTGATCGAGGCTGTCGCGCGACCACCGGTATGAACCGATGTAGGGGAAAACCCGGTCGCCTGTCGGCAACAGGATCACGACGCCGTCAGACGGATCGGGCTGGCCGTCGGAATAGAACGAGATGGCATAATCGACGAGGCGCCGAATGAGTCGGAGGCCGTGTTCAGGAGCATGGATCAAGAGCTCAAAGAACGGGCCTTGTGCTGGCGATGCAGGCATCAGGTCATGGTCGGCAAACTCAAACGGATCGCGACGCGCCCGGCGACGGTGCCGGTCCTCGACCTCCGACGGTTCCGGAATCAGAAGTTTCTCAGTCAGTTCGGCCAGCTCGGCTGGCGCTGCCTGAGGAAGGGCTCCACGAAATTGCAGGAGATGCAGCGCGCGATGGGGCGAGCGACTCAGTTGCGCCCGCGCATATTGGACCGCCAAATCGGGAGTCCTGTTACAAAATAGAAGAAAGCCGGTCCGGAGCTCGTCCTCCAATGCTTTCATCTGCTCGTAACTAAAGCCGCTGAACACGCTGCGCCAGTTGCCCGGTCCGCTATCGCCCCCGTTCTCTATTGCGGTGAGCCAATAATGGAGCCATCCGAGCACCTGACGGGTGTACGGCCCAGCCCCAAAAAAGCCGGTCAGCCATTTGATGTAAAGATCGGCAACGTCCGGCACCGCGGACGGAGGAAGACTTTGCCCAAGGCTCAAGAGCCAGCGGATCAACCGCTGCCATGTGGGGCCTCGTGGAATATTCAGGCCTGGCGGAATGCTGGCGGGATCAACGCCAAAAGCTTCGAGCAGCCTCGATGCCGGTTGAGCTTCGACGGCGATGACGGTTCGGATGAGTTCCTGCAGCAGCAACCCTCCCTCGGCGGAGAGGAGAGCTGAGGTGCGGCCGAGCAACTCGCCGCCGATCTCTGAACGCACGAGCGCTAGCAGCACCGCACGCCGCCATGCTCCGTGGACGCCGGGGCGGCTGAAAGAAGCGAGAAGTGCCGACCAATTCGTGCTCTCGGCGCTTCGCTCGATAGCAAAACGAGCAGCGAGCTCTACGGCTCTGGCCAGTATCGCAGGCGCTGGATGGGCTAGAGGCAGCTGTTCGAGTTTGGCTGTGTCGGCAATCAACACGTTGGCGATAGCCCATTCCCGCAAAACGTCATGGCGAAACGTGACGCGGTCGTTCCGTAACTCGCTCAATGTCTCGCTGGCGATCAGCGCGTCGACGGCCTCCGCGGGACGGTCTGCAACGTCGAGCGGTTCTGCACGCAGCAGAGCTTGCTCTCCTAAGGACTGAAGTAACCGTGCCCGTCCGCGATGAGTGGCATCCATCTTACCGTCGGCTGTCCGCCACCACCGCTCGGCCATATCGATTTCCGTGCGGGGAACGGGATCGCCGGTGGGGTGGAGCGCCAAACGAGAAAGACGGTAAAGGTTGCGCGTTACGTCCCGTGCCGGGTGATCGTCGGCGAGCAAGGGAGCCAGGTGCGGCGCGGCGTGCCGTAGTTCTTCAACCTCAGTATCGGAGAGTTCCTCCAGATCGACGGGTTCGGCGCGGCCGAGGCGAGCAAGCGCCTCTTCCGGCAGCCAGCTCGCTTCGTCGGTGCCGAAGTTGCGCCGCGCCGTAGCTATAACGGCGAGGCCGGGGATAAAGGCTGCCTCGCGAACGAGATCGATGACCGTCCGTTGTTCGTCCTGAGTGTAAAGATCGAGGTTATCGATGAAGATGGCGGCCGCGCCATCGCTCGCCAGGTCCGAAAGTAACTGGCGCGCGGTCCCGTCAAACCCGAGAGTGCCGCGCATTGCCGTCCAACCGCGCGGAATTATCCGTCCAGGGCTTAAGACGATTGCACGCGATTCAGCCTCGATCTGCTCGGCGAAGTGTTTAAGTACCGCCGACTTACCAACGCCCGCATCACCGCGGATTTCAACGTAGCGAGCGGTGTCGAGCGCGGCGTGGACTTCGCCGACTCGCTCGTATCTCGTGAGCCTCGCGGTTCCGATCCGGTCATTGATATCGGCCAATGCTGCCTTGGAAGCCTCGGCGAGCACGGAGCGTACCGTGGTGAGGCGCGCTTCGCCCGCCAGCCGATAGGACAAATTCGTGAGGTCTGCCGTCAGAGCTTGACGGTCGCGCGAGCCGCCGCTTGCTGCAACCTCCAAAGCAAGCGCTGTCAAGCTCGACCAAAGCGCCCCCGCCCGGCTGGTATCGTCGGTATGCAGTGCCCGAGCGGCGCGCTCTTTGGCCAGATCCGCGGCCGCAGATCCCTGCGCCGTGAAATCGTAAACGAGGATTTGCAGGCGCCGCAGCAACTCCCAGGTGGTGGCTTCACCATCATCTATGCCCGCGTCGCGTAAATGCACCCGGAAAGTGCGGACAAAGGCCCGCATGTCATCGTTGGCCGACCCCGGCCGCTCGATCCGATCCATAAACTCGGAAGCGGAGCCGAGATGGCGAGCCCACGTGAGAACGTCCTGGTAGGCTCCGTCGATCTTTCGGCTCGTGCGGCTGGTGGCAACCGCCAGGTGATATCGTTGGCCCAAGAAATCCGGTTTTCGATAGGCCTCGGCAATTTGAGCGATCACCCCTTTGAACACCTCATCAGAGAGCGTGAACGCAATGCTGCGCTTGACTTGGATTTCGAGAATGCTTGTTTCTCCGCGTTCGTTGTGGGCATGGACTATCACGTCATCGAGAGGATGCCCCTCCGCCGCCCGTTGTAATTCAACGCGATCGATGATGGTGCCCGGCAGCCCCCTCGGCTCGGCTCCCACGAGCATGGCGAGCAGGTAATGAGCCGCCACTTGGCCCTCGAAAAGAGGGCCCGCGGGGCCGGTAGCCGCCGGACTTGAAGCGGTGTTTATCATGATCGGCGGACTGTTTTCAGCAAACCCATCTTGAGTCGTAGCCAGCTCCCTATCGCGCTTATTGAGTTGGATAGGGACACCCCCCAAAATCTACTCTCTTTCTTGCACAGCCGCAGCTATCATTCCCCCTCTAGGCGAATTGGCACGTTGACACATGCCGTAACGCTGCTAGAAACAGCTCTGGCCAGAAGATCCGAACTGCCGGGCCGTGCTTTCGGCGGAAGGGCGGCCTGAGGCGGGCAACCGCAAGGGTCTGCCCTGTCGCCATAGCTGTCGTTGGCGATGATTTTATAGAAACCCCCGTATGCGTCATTTTTGACAGCGCGGTCGGGTCATGCCCTTTTGTAAGTTTTCAGAGACTATGATCACATCTCATCCACCCCGCCGCCTTGGAATGGGTCGCGCGAGCCCGACAAGCGGCCGAGGCGCTGTTCACGCCGAAATCGCCGCGCGCGAGGCGCTCGAATGCGCTCCCGGCTCTGGGAGGGGGTCCCTCGCCGGACCCGCCGCACGCAGAGGAGGTCGCGCAGGCGGCAGCGATGCTCGAAGGGGCGGCTGCGCCGCCGATCGACACCCCTCCGCCATCCGCGCGCTCGACAATTCCAGCGTCACAGATTGCCAAGATACGCGTCTGGCTGAAGTATGGTATGACCGTCTCTCAGGTCGCCGAGGTCTTCGGGGTTCCTGCCGGCGAGATCGAACGGGTCCTGCGTCAGGCCGGCCGCGGCTGACCGGTGCAGGCGACTCGTCCAACAGGGCCAGCCCGCCACGGGCCGCGCTTGGGGCGAGGCGGCATGGCTGCATCTTCATCAAAGGCCCGATTTATCCCGAATATCCCCGAAGCCATCCGATGTGTATCGGCCCTAGTCACCTCTGAAACCGAACTGATTCGGCTCCGATGCAGGGTCGGCGGCGTCAGCACGCGCCGCGGCGCCGGCGGCACAGCCGCGCTCTACCTTGTCCAAGCCGGCCGCCGCCGCACTCCCAGCTCGGCACCTCGAGGGCGCTGCAATGCGCCGGGGGGTCGCCGTGGCGGCCGTCGCCGCGCTCTACGGCGCGCCTGGCGCAACCTTCAACCGCTGTACCGTCGAGAC
>JBOGKL010000290.1:0-2858 GCA_050745525.1 Terriglobales bacterium
GCCCTGCCTCGCGCCGGATCACGCGCAGCGCGGCCAGAAGCTGCACCCCGAGCAGCGGCACCGGCGCCGTCGAGTAAATAAAGCTGCGGCTGTGGTTGACCAGGAACTCGATGAGGCGGCGCGAGCCGGTGACCAGTGCGCCGCTTGCGCCCAGCGCCTTGCCGCAGGGGTGCAGCACCGCCGCTGTCACCGCCTCGACCGCTGCTCCGGCCTCTGCCACGCGCCCGGCGCCTTCCGGGCCGTAGAGTCCGGTGGCGTGCGCCTCGTCCACGATCATGGCCACGTCGTGGCGCGCGCACAGGGTGGCAAAATCCGCGAGCGGGGCAAAGTCGCCCTCCATGCTGTACAGCGACTCGAGCACCAGCCAGCGCCGCTGCCGCCCCACCGCCGGATAGTGCAGGAAGCGCTCCTCCAGCGCCGCCAGGTCATTGTGCGGCACGAGGACGCGCCGCGCCCCCGAGGCGCGCACGCCCTCGATCAGGCAGGCGTGATTGGCGGCGTCGGAAAATACAATGTCGCCGCGCCCGACGAGGGCGCTGATCACCCCCAGCCCGGCGCCATAGCCGGAGCTGTAGAGCAGCGCCGCCTCGCGGTTCTGCCAGGCGGCAAACTCGCGCTCCAGCTCTTCCAGCACGGCGTGGTTGCCGCGCACCAAGCGAGATCCGCTCGCGCCCAGCTCCAGCCAGGCGTCGAGCGCCTCGGCCATGGCTGCGCGCACCCCCGCATGCCGGCTCAGGCCGAGATAATCGTTGGAGCAGAAGTCCTCACCTTCGGCCGCGCGCAACCGCCGCCGCTGCCCCTGCCGCTCCCGCTCTTCGAGCGCCGTTTCCCATTGTTCGTCGAGGGTCTCGCGTGCGGTCCCGACTGCGGCGCCCGCGTCCCGCTTGCCGGGGCCCTCTTCCCCGCGCAGCCCGAGCTTGCGCAAGAGCTCGTGGTCGTGGTTGCAATCGGGATTGGGCGTCGTGAGCAGCTTCTCCCCGGTGAAGATCGAGTTCGCTCCCGCGTAGAAGCACAGGGCCTGGGCTTCATCCGTGAGCGCGAGCCGTCCCGCGCTCAAGCGCACGCGCGCCTCCGGCATCAGCACCCGGGCGGCGGCGATGGCGCGAATCATCTCGAAGCTGTCCACCGGCCCGCTGCCCGCCAGCGGCGTCCCTTCCACTGCCACCAGCGCGTTGATGGGCACGCTCTCCGGCGGCGGCGTCATGTTCGCCAGCACGTGCAGCAGCCGGATGCGATCCTTCTCTCCCTCTCCCAACCCCAGGATGCCGCCGCAGCAGACGGAAATGCCCGCCGCGCGCACGTGCTCGAGCGTCTGCAGACGGTCCTCGTAGGTGCGCGTGGTGATCACGTGGCCGTAGAATTCCGGCGAAGTGTCGAGGTTGTGGTTATAGGCGGTCAGGCCCGCCTCGGCCAAGCGCTCGGCCTGGCCGGCGTTGAGCATGCCCAGCGTGCAGCAGACCTCCATGCCCAATCCGGCCACGCCGCGCACCATCTCCAGCACGCGGTCAAAGTCGGCGCCGTCCTTTACCTGCCGCCAGGCCGCGCCCATGCAAAAGCGGCTCGATCCGGCCTCGCGCGCCCGCGTGGCTTCCTGCATCACAGTGGCTAGTTCCAGCAGTTTTTCGGCTTCCACGCCGGTGTGGTACCGCGCGCTCTGCGGGCAGTAGGAGCAATCCTCCGGGCAGCCGCCGGTCTTTATGGAAAGCAAATGGCACAACTGCACCGACTGCGCCGGCTGATGCCGCCGGTGTGCTTCGTGCGCCTGTTCGATCAATTCCAGCAGTGGCAGGTGGTAGAGCGCCGATACAGCATCTACAGTCCATTTTGGTGCAGTGGTTGTGGTAGCCATGGTGCGCCTATCCATCATACTTCCCGCGCCCGCGCCGTTGTAACCGCAGCGGATGGAAAAGCGTTCTCAAGAGTGAAGGATACGTCACATGGCTACCGATACGCACCGCCGCAAATCGCTGTTGCGCTCGCGCGGATTTCAATCGCTGGCCGCTGTAGTGGTGGTAGTGATTGTCGCCATCGTGCTGCTCGCCAACCGCTCCTCCGACCCGACGTACTTCACCGCGACGGTCAAGACCGGCAACATCGTCTCCGTCGTGCAGGCCACCGGCGTGGTGAACCCCATCAACACCGTCTCCATCGGCGCGCAGGTGTCGGGCAAAATCACCAGGATCAATGTGGATTTCAACTCCAAAGTCACCCAGGGCGAGTTGATCGCGCAAATTGATCCGACCCCTTACCAGCTTGCCTTGAACTCCGCCGAGGCGGACCTCGCCAACGCGCAGGCGCAAGTGGGCGTGGCCCAGGCCAACCTGAAGGATGCCCAAGCCAAGGTGACCCAGGCGCAAGCCTCGCTCACCCAGGCCACGCTGCAGCGCGACCGCACGCTGAGCCTGTATCAGCAGGGTATTGTTTCGGCCGCGCAGCGTGATACCGACGTGGCCACCTACCAGACCGACCAGGCAGCGCTGGTCAGCGCGCAAGCCGGCGTGGCGCAGGCCGAAGCCGCGCTCAAGTCCGCACAAGCGACGGCCACCGGCAAGCAGAGCGCCGTCGAAACCGCCAAAACCAACCTCGGCTACTGCAACATCTACGCGCCGGTGAACGGGGTGATCATCAACCGCGCCGTGGACGTGGGCCAGACGGTGGCCAGTTCCTTCTCCGCGCCCCTGTTGTTCAGCGAAGCCACCGATCTGAACACGATGTGGGTCTACATGCAGACGGACGAGAGCGATGAGGGCCGCTTGAAAGTGGGCGATCCGGCCACCTTCACCGTGGACGCCTACCCCGACACGGTGTATCACGGCATCATCAAACAGTTGCGCATGAACGCCACCACGGTGCAGAAC
>JBOGKL010000291.1:0-21957 GCA_050745525.1 Terriglobales bacterium
CCCCAGCGCCTTGCCCTCGGCCTGCTTGATGGACTCGGTCTCGCCCATGCGCACCTGCACCGAGAGCTCGCGGCCGTGGCGGATCACGCATTCGGCCGTGGTGGCGCCGCGGCGTCCGGCCTCGGCGACCACGCGCGCGGCCAGGTCCATCATCGCGTGCCGCCCACGGTCAGCCGGTCCACCTTCAAGGTCGGAATGCCGACGCCGACGGGCACCGACTGGCCGTCCTTGCCGCAGGTGCCGATGCCCTGGTCGAGGCGCAGGTCGTTGCCCACCATGGAAACGCGCGTGAGCACGTCGGGGCCGTTGCCGATGAGGGTGGCGCCTTTGACGGGCGCGGTGATCTTGCCGTCCTCGATGAGATAGCTTTCCGAAGCCGAAAATACGAACTTGCCGCTGGTGATATCCACCTGCCCGCCGCCGAAGTTCACCGCGTACAGGCCGCGGCGCACGCTGCGGATGATGTCCTCAGGGTCGTCCTCGCCCGCCAGCATGTAAGTGTTGGTCATGCGCGGCATGGGCATATGGGCGTAGCTTTCGCGCCGTCCGTTGCCGGTGGAGGCGGCGCCGGTGAGGCGGGCCGAGAGTTCATCCTGCATGTAGTTTTTCAGGATGCCGTTTTCAATGAGCGTGGTGCAGTGCGTGGGCGCGCCTTCGTCGTCCATGTTGAGCGAGCCGCGGCGGCCGGGCAGCGTGCCGTTGTCCACGACCGTGCATTTGGGGCTGGCCACCCTGCGGCCCAGCAAGCCGCTGAAGGCGCTGGTTTTCTTGCGGTTGAAGTCGGACTCCAGGCCGTGGCCGATGGCTTCGTGTAGCAGGATGCCCGGCCATCCGGGGCCGAGCACGACCTCCATCTCCCCGGCCGGACAGGGCTGCGCGCGCAACTGCCGCACCGCCTCGCGCGCCGCCTGTTCACCGAGCGACTCGGGCGTCAATTCCTGGTCAAAAAATTCCAGCGCCACGCGGCCGCCGCCGCCGGCATGGCCCTTTTCGGTGATGCCGTGCTCGCGCGCCAGGCAGAGCACCGTCAGGCGCGCCATGGGTTGCGCATCGGCCGAGCAGCGCCCGGCCGAGCTGACCACGAGGATGTTCCGCATCTCGTCGGCGTAGCCCACCTGCACCTGCACCACGCGCGGATCGAAGGCCCGCGCGGCGCTCTCGGCGCGGCGCACCAGCGCCAGCTTGGCCAGCACGCCGGCGTCGCTGGGCGCCACCTGCACCGGGTACAAATTGCGGCCCGACGGCGCCGGACTCAGCCCGGCGATGCGCGTCGCGGCGGCGCCGCTGGCGATGTGGGCGGCGACATTGGCGGCGCGCAGGATCTTCTCCGGCGCCAAATCGTCGGTGTAGGCATAACCGGTGCGCTCACCCGAGAGCACGCGCACGCCCACGCCGAGCGAGATGCCCTGGCTGGCGGACTTGATCAGACCCTCCTCGAGCCGCACCGAGGAACTCGACTGATGCTCGAAGTACAGGTCGGCGAAGTCGCCTCCGCGCGCCAGCGCCGCGGCCAAGTAGCGCTCCAGAGCGGCGTTGCTGACACCGTAGTGCCGGAAAAAGAAACTGGAATCAGCCGCTGCCATCCTGCTTTCTATTGTAGTCGCCCTGACTCTTCCCGATTCCCCGTGCCTGCTTCGCCTTGCCTTGTTACAATCCGGGCATGGCTGTTGAGCCCGCCGCCGCACCTCTGGCCGACATCACCGCCTTCATGCTCGAGGTCAGTGATCTGGTGACGGGCACGCTCGATCTGGACCAGGTGCTGCACCGCGTGGCCGAGTTGGTGCGGCGCGTGGTGCACTACGACATCTTCGCCATCCTGCTCGCCAGCGAGCGCACCAACGAGCTGCGCATCCGTTTTTCGGTCGGTCACCTGCCCGAGGTGGTGGAAAAGGTGCGCGTCAGGTTCGGCCAGGGCATTACCGGGCGCGCGGCCGAGCTGCGGCAGCCGCTGCTGATCAACGACGTCAGCCGCCATCCCGACTACATCCCCGTGCTGCAGGACATCCGCAGCGAGCTAGCCGTGCCCATCCTGTGGAAGAACCGCTGCATCGGCGTGATTGACATCCAGGCGCCCGAGCGCGACGCCTTCAACGACGCGCACCTGCGGGCGATCGTGCTGGTGGCCAGCCGCATCGCCAACGCCATCGAGAACGCCAAGCTCTACCGCAACGCCGTGCAGCGCGAAAAGACCCTGAGCCTGCTCAACGACATCAGCCGCGAGATGACCTCCATCCTGTCGCTCGACGACCTGCTCAAGCGCACGGCGGCGATGGTGCAGCGGGTGATTGACTATCAGCTCTTCAGCGTGCTCATGGTGAACGCCGAGGGCGACAAGCTCGAACACCGCCTGTCGGTCAAGATGGGCGAGAACATCCAGATCCGCAAGGACATTCCGTTGGGCCAGGGCATCACCGGCGCGGCCATGGAGTCACGCCGGGCCGTGGTGGTCAAGGACGTGCGCGAGGACCCACGCTACATCCAAGTGAACCCGGACGCGCGCAGCGAGCTGGCCGTGCCCCTGGTCCACCAGGACCAGGTGCTGGGCGTGCTCGACCTCGAGCACAACCGCAAGGGCTACTACACCGAACGCCATGCGCGCACCATGAGCACGCTGGCGGCGCAGATGGCCATCGCCATGGCCAACGCGCGGCTCTACGAGAAGGTCTCCCGCGCCGAGCGCAAAATGGAGCGCGATCTGCATATGGCGCAGGAGATCCAGGAACACCTGCTGCCGGCGCGCAAGCCCGAGCTCGAGCACCTGCGCATCGCCGCGCGCACCGTTCCGGCGCGGCAGTTGGGCGGCGACCTGTACGACTTCATCCCTTACCGCGGCCAGCGCACCGCCATTGCCGTCGGCGACGTGAGCGGCAAGGGCACCGGCGCCGCCCTCTATGGCGCCGTCGTCACCGGCATTATGCGCACCCAGGCGCTGCGCCATCCGCGGCCGGCGGAACTGCTGACCGCGCTCAACCAGGCGCTGCTGGAGCGCAAGGTGGAGTCGCAGTTCATGACCCTGATCTACGCCCTGTGGTCGGAGAAAAGCCGCACCCTGCGGGTGGCCAACTCGGGCTTGCCCTATCCGGTGCACGTTACCGCGCGCGGCTGCTCGATTGTCCCGGCGGCCGGCATTCCGCTGGGCATGCTCGAGGATTCCCGCTACGAGGAGTGCACCCTGCACCTGGCGCCCGGAGAAATGGTGGTTTTCGTCAGCGATGGAATCACCGAGTTCATGAACCCGAAAGGGGAGGAGTACGGGCGCGTGCGCCTGGAGGCCTTGCTGCGCAAACATCAGTCGGAACCGCCCGAGGCGGTGCTGGCCGCGATTTTTGCCGATTCCGAACGCTTTGGCGCCGGTCTGCCTGCGGCCGATGATCGCACCGTAGTCGTTTTGCGATCGGTGTAAGCATGCCCGGAGCGCGACCGTTCCACTACCGTGGCACCCGGCTCGAGGGCGGCGGTGTGGCCGTGGAGGCGCTGGCGGAGCGTTGGGGCACGCCGCTCTACGTCTACGCCACCGGGGCCATCGAAGCCGCCTACGGCGCTTACCGGCGAGCCTTTGCCGGGCTTCCGGTTGAGGTGTGCGCTGCGGTCAAAGCCAACGGCAATCTCTCGCTGCTGCGTATGCTGGCGCGGGCCGGCTGCGGTTTTGACGTGGTGAGCGGCGGGGAACTGGAACGCGTGCTGCAGGCCGGCGGCGATGCGGCGCGGGTGGTGTTCAGCGGCGTGGGCAAGACGGCGGCGGAAATGGACCTGGCGCTCGGCGCCGGGATTCGGCTGTTTCAGGTCGAGTCGGAGCCGGAGCTCGAGCTGCTGGCCGAGCGCGCGGAGAGGCTGCGGCGACGCGCCTGCTTCGGGCTGCGCGTCAACCCCGATATCGGCGCGAAGACGCACCCGCACATCGCCACCGGCCTGCGGCAGCACAAATTCGGGCTCGAGGTCGAGGCGGCGCGCAAGCTCTACCTGGGCGCGCGCGGCCGGCGCTGGCTGGAACCGGCGGGCATGGGCTTTCACATCGGCTCGCAGATCCTTACCTGTCGCCCGTTTGCGCGCGCCGCCGAGCGCGTGCTGCAGTTGGCGGAGGAGTTGGAAGGGCATGGTGTCCGGCTGCGCTATCTCGATGCCGGCGGCGGGCTCGGGATTTCCTATCGCGCCGGGCAAAAGGCGCCCTCGCTGGCCGCCTACGCCGCGGCTCTGCGCGCGGCCGCCGGGACGTGGCTGCAACAGCCCGGACGCGCGCTGCTGCTCGAACCCGGGCGCAGCCTGTTCGCCCCCGCCGGCGCGCTGCTCACGCGCGTGCTCTACGTCAAGCGCCACGGCGGGCGGACGTTTGTGATCACCGATGCCGGCGCCAACGACCTGATGCGGCCCTCGCTCTACGGCGCCTACCACGAGATCGCCCCCGCGCGGCGGCGCGCGGGGGCGCGGCGCCGGGTCGAGGTCGTCGGGCCGCTGTGCGAAACCAGCGACCAGTTCGCCCATCAGCGCCTGTTGCCGCCGCTCGAGGCCGGCGACGTGTTGGCGATCCTCGATGCCGGGGCCTATGGCTTTGCCCTGAGCTCGAACTACAATGCCCGTCCGCGGGCGGCCGAGGCCGCCGTCGCCGGGGGCCGCGCGCGGCTGATCCGGCGCCGCGAACGGCTCGCGGAGTTGTGGGCGGCGGAGTTGTAGCCGGCTTTCGGCGGCCCGGACTGCTTCTTGGCGGCCCGGACTATTTTTTGGCGGCTCGCGCCTTGGCCCAGCGCCGTTTCTGCGCTTCGGCGATGCGGCGACGGCCTTCGGCGGACAATTTACGGCCCTTCCCCGCCGCGGCGCCGCCCTTCTGGTCGAGATGGCGCAGAATCTTCAGCGCATCCTCAATCCGCCGCTTTTGTTGTTCCAGGTCGCGAATAGCAATGCTTAGCGTGGACATTAACTCGCAGCGCTCCTTACACCCGTGGTAACCCGCATAGGGAGTTATAGCTGTCTGAGCGCCCGCTGTCAATTGAGCACCGAGGCAGGGCCCGCGCAAACACGCTTCGCGTAGACTGAAAGGCACGGGGCGTAGCGCAGCCTGGTAGCGCACCTGCCTTGGGCGCAGGTGGCCGCCGGTTCAAATCCGGCCGCCCCGACCAAATTTCGCGCGGTGCGCGAAATTTGGCCCTGCCAAGCCCCGGCGAAGCAGGGCCTGACGCAACGGAGGAGCCATGAACGGCGGACGGTTGAGCAACGACGAAACGTTTCTACTCGGGGTTGAGGAGCTGCGCGCGCAACTGGGCGCGCCGGCGCCCGATGCCGCCGCCGCCGAGCGCGCGCTGGCGCGCATCGCGGTCCGGTTTCCGGACGAGGCCGAGCAGCTCGGGGAATTCTGGCGCGGCGCGCAGCATCCACGGTGTGAGGCGCTGTTGCGCGACGTCGTCGCGCAGCACGCTGCTGAGGGCGAGGAGTAAGCGGCTAAACGCCTACTCGGCGTCTATTCGTCCAGCGCGGCCGTCGTCTCCAGCTCGCGCGAGGACATGGGCTTGTGGAAAACCCGGTAGCGCGCGATCAGGGCGTGCTTGAGGGCCCACTGTACGTCTTCGTCCTCGGGCACCTTGCGGCCGCTGTCGCGTGCGTAGGTTTCCATCTTCTGAAAATCCACCAGTCCCAGGCGAATGTTTCCTTCACACACAATCGCCCGGCTGCCCTGGGGGATCAGGTTATACTTGCCCATTCGGGAGGTCTTGGTCATTGAAGTTTCCCCTCGCCGGACCGCGTGGATTATAAGCCACGAAAACCTGTAGTGTTGCGGTGCGAAAACCTCATTGTATCACGGCAATGCTGATTTTTGATATCTAAAACCCGCCGGTTTCCATTTTTCATAAAAGGTGGCGCATGCACGAGCAACATTGGTCGGAATTTGAGCGCAGGGCGGTAGCCGCAGAGGCCGGCGGCGGAGCCAAGCGCCAACAACGCCAGCGCGAGCAGGGGAAATTGCTGGCACGCGAGCGGGTCGAGTTGTTGCTCGACGCGGGCACCTTTCAGGAAAGCGATCAGTTGGTCGTGCACCGCGTGGAAGACTTTGGCCTCGGCGATCAGCGCATTCCCGGCGACGGCGTAGTGGCTGGGTTTGGTCGCATAGACGGGCGCGTGGTGTTCGTCTTCGCGCAGGACTTCACTGTGCTGGGCGGCACGCTGTCAGAGGCGAACGCGGCCAAGATTTGCAAGATCATGGACCAGGCCATGCAGGTGGGCGCGCCGGTAATCGGGCTCAACGACAGCGGCGGCGCGCGCATTCAGGAGGGCGTGGCCTCCCTCGGCGGGTACGCGGATATTTTTCTGCGCAACACGCTGGCCAGCGGGGTGATCCCGCAGATTTCGGCGGTGCTGGGGCCCTGCGCCGGGGGGGCGGTGTACTCGCCGGCGATCACCGACTTCATCTTCATGGTGCACCCGACGGCGCACATGTTCGTCACCGGGCCGGACGTGATCAAGGCCGTCACGCACGAGGACGTGAGCAAGGAGGACCTGGGCGGCGCGCTGACGCACAACCGGACGAGCGGGGTGGCGCATTTCATCGCCGAGGGCGACGCAGCGTGTCTGGGACAAATCCGCGAGCTGCTGAGCTTTTTGCCCTCGAACAACCTCGACGGCCCGCCGCGGCGGGCGACGAGCGATGCGCCCGACCGCGCCGCGGCCGAGCTGGACGCGCTGGTACCCGAGGCCAGCGACCAGGCCTACGACATCCGCGACGTGATCCGCGCCGTGGCCGACGACCGCTATTTCTTTGAAGTGCACGAGATGTTTGCGCCCAACCTGGTGGTGGGATTTGCCCATCTCAACGGGCGCAGCGTGGGCGTGGTGGCCAATCAGCCGCTGCATTTGGCGGGCGTGCTCGACATCAACGCCAGCACCAAGGGAGCGCGTTTCGTGCGCTTCTGCGATGCCTTCAATATTCCGCTGATCACGTTCGAGGACGTGCCCGGCTTCCTGCCCGGCACGCAGCAGGAGTGGGGCGGCATCATCCGCCACGGTGCCAAGCTGCTGTTTGCCTTCGCCGAGGCCACCGTGCCCAAGCTCACCGTGATCACGCGCAAGGCCTATGGCGGGGCCTACTGCGTGATGGCGTCCAAGCACATCCGCACCGACGCCAACTTCGCCTGGCCGACGGCGGAGCTGGCGGTGATGGGCGCCGAAGCGGCGGTGAACGTGATCCACCGGCGCGAGATCGAGGCGGCGGCGGACCCGGCGGCGGAGCGGGCGCGGCTGACGGCGGCGTTCCGCGAGCGCTTCGCCTCTCCCTTTCCGGCCGTCGAGCGCGGCTACGTGGATGCGGTCATCCGCCCGCGCGATACACGCGCGCGGCTGGTGCAGGCGTTGGAGATGCTGCAGGGCAAGCGGCAGACGCTGCCGCGCAAAAAGCACGGCAACATCCCCCTATAGGGGGAATCGCTTAGAAGCTGGCGTGCATGCGCAGGCCGAACACCCACACCGGGCCGCGCGCGCGGTTGTAACCTGGATTGCCAATCAATTGCAGATCCGGTCCCCATTGCACGTGCGGCCGCAGGCGGCGCAGATAGTAAGCTTCGCTGATCCACTCCCGGCCGTACGCCAAGCCGCCATCGCCCAGCAGGAAGCCCTCGCCGCCGCGCGCCAGGTAGGCCGCGTGGGCGGCCGAGATGCCGTTGGAGGCCACCGCCATCCCCCACCGGCTTGCCCCGCCCTGCCAGGCGAGGCCGGCCGAGGCGGTGTTGCCGGCTTCGGTGTAGGCGTATTCCTCCACCTGATCGTCGTTGACGCCCAGGCGAATCCCGGCCCTCAGATGCCGGGTGAGCCGGGCATCGGCGCTCAGGCCGCCTCCCGGCTTCCAGCGCCAGCGGTGGTCGCCTTCCACGTTCAGCCCCGCCGTGGCATAGCGGCCCAGCGGCGCATGCTCGGCATAGGCGAGCGGACGTATGGTGATCCGATGCCAATGGAAATCGCGCTGGATCACCATCTGGCTGGAGAGCCAGTCCAGGCGCATGCCGTTGACGGTGACCGGCAGCAGCGCATAGGCCATGCGCCACGGCCCGGCTTCCCATTCCACCGCATCGGTGTAGCCGCGCGTGTCGGCGGCGTAGTCCCAGGCGGGGCTGGTGTTGAACGACCAGTTCATGAACTCGTCGTGATCGTCCCCGAGCGCGGCGTTGGCGTCGAACTCGTCGGTCAGATCCAAGCGCCCGACGCGCACCACGCCGCCTCCGGCGGAGCGCTCGAGGTACAGCCGGGCCAGGTAGACCTGCGGCAGCAGGTTGGGGGCAAGATTGTGCGTCACGTCGAGGTTGGTGATGCCGGCCAGGCCCGTGGCCCCGCCCAGCGCCAGGCCGTTGGCGGCCTGCACGTCGAGTTCGAGGCACCAGCCCGGCGCCAGCGCCGTGGAGGTCGAGAGCGTGAACACGCGGGTGTTGTGAAACTCTCCCGCCGCGGGCAGGCTCAGCGGGCCGCTGTAGGCGGCGGCAAACGACGGATACCCCTGCCAGATGAGGTCGGCGTCGCCGCCCACCGTCACCGGGCCCCAGCGGAGTCCGGCCGTTTGCGCCGGCAGCGCGGCGGCCAGGGCCAGGAACGCAAGGGCGAGGGTAGGGCAACGCATGGCAGGTCCAGCGGCGCCCGCACGCGGGCGGCGTGTCACCCATCATATACCCACCAGGGTATGCAAGCTCTTGATACCTGGGTGGGTATCTGCTCGCCGCGGTGTCTGCCATAATCAGAGCCGGGGAGGAGCCATGGCGCACACCCGCGAGGAGAAACAGCGCCTGCAGAACCGCATCCGGCGGCTGCAGGGTCAGATGACGGCCGTTGCCCGGACGCTGGACCGCAACGGCGAGTGCTCGGAAGTGCTGCACGCCATCGCCGCCTGCCGCGGCGCCATGGATGCGCTGATGGCGGAGGTGATCGAGGGCCACATCCGCTTCCACGTCCTGGCGCGTCCGGGCCGCGCCACGCGCGAGCAGACGCGCGCCGCCGACGACCTGGTCAGCTCCCTGCGCGCCTATCTCAAGTAGTGCCCGGCGCCAGTTGCGCTGTCAGCGTGCCCCAAAACGCGTGCGCCTGGATCTCCACCGGCAGGTGCCGCGCGTCGTCGCTGAACCATACCCAGAGCTGGCCGAACTTTTTGCCGCCGCCGCCGGAGATGAGCGTGGGATGCACGCGCACGGCGGAGAAGCGTCCCGCCGGCGTGGCGATGGTCTCGCGCAGATCCACCGTGCAGCGGATATCGCTCGTGGCGCCGCCCTCGTTGACGCGGAAACTATAGTGATCGCCCACGTGCAGCGGCTGGGCGCGCATGTAGTCAAGCGCGGTCAGCAGATCGGCCACGCAGCCGGGAATCGGCTTGACCTCGTGTTTGCGGGCGGGCGGGGAGACGCTGGGATTGGTTTCATCGAGGATCAGGCGATGTTGCTGCGGCTCGTACTCAATGTGCGTGAGGCGATGGCGCCGGCCCTCGGTCGTGTCGTTGTTCGCGCTCGCGGTGCAAAACGTGGCCGGATCGTAGCGGGTCACCATTACGTCATGCACGGGATAGAACAGGTTCACCAGCTCGGAGCCGTTGGCGGTGAAGGTGATCTGGCGCGCGCCGTCCACGTTCGTCCAGGCGAGGCTGGCGGTTCCCGCCGGCAGCAGCCGCCAGTGGGCGACATAGTGCAGCGTCAGCGGCGCAGGTGCGGCCGTGTTGGCGGCCACGGGCGCAACGGGGACGACGGGGGCCTGCCTCCAAGCGGCAAAGGGCAACAGCAGCAGCAGCCAAGCGAGGAAGCCTACCATGGCAGCGGGCCGTGCCATTTCCATTTCAGCACCAATACCAGGGCCAGGAAGCAAAATCCCACCAGCGCCTGGTACTCGCGGTGACGACGGTAGAGCGCCAGCGAATATGCGCCCTCGCCCGCGGTCTGCGGCCTCCGCCGGCGCGGGATCAGGCGCGGCAACAGGCGCGGCACGCGGGCGGCATAATCGTGGAAGGCCGCACCAAAGCGTTGCGCCAGATAACGCTCCTCGGCGCCGATGACGGGCAGGTAAATCCCCACCAACAGGGCGGCCGCCACCACCGCCAGCACCCAGTAATCGGCGGCGATGACAAAGCCCAAGCCCAGCAGCGTGCTGCCCAGATACAGCGGGTTGCGCGTGAAGCGGTAGGGGCCGGTGGTGGCCAGGGCGTCGTTCTTGCGGATATACCCGGCGGCGCAAGCGCGCAACGCCAGCCCCGCGGCCGCGATGGGCAGTCCGACGGCGAGGCTGAGCGGACGCGGATGCGCCCATACGATCAGCGCCACCGCGGCGGCAAAGCCCAAGGGCACGCGCCAGCGCTGCCTCCAGCCGCTCATCGGGCCAATTCCCCCAACAGCGCGCCGCAGGCGGCGGCGACTTCCTCGGGCGTGATGGCCAGCATGGCGGGCGCGTAGGAGGCGCCGCGGCTGTAGGTGGTCTCGCCCGCGTGGCGCACGACGCGGCTCAGCGGCGAATAGGGACCGTTGCGCGCCGGATCGGTGGGACCAAACAGCGCCACGGTGGGCACGGCCAGCGCCGCGGCCAACTGCAAGGGTCCGGTATCAGCGCCTATGACCACGCGCGCGCGCTTGAGCAGAGCCGCCATGTGGTAGACGTCGCCGGAAAACAGGCGGGCGCGAATGGTGCTGGCGCGGCGGTAGGCCTCTTCCATGTGCTCTTCGCCGGGACCGCGATTCAACACCGCGGCCAGGCCGTATTCGGCTTCCAGCAGTTCGGCCAGGCGCGCGTAGCGGGCGCTGGGCCAGCGCTTCCCCGCCCATCCGCCACCGGGGGAGAGGAAGGCGAACGGGCCCAGGCGGTTGCTGGCGATCCAGTCGTCGGCGTCGCGCTGGGCGGCATCGGGAATGGGAAATGGGAAGCGCAGCACGCGCTCAAACGACGGCCCCACGGCGGCGGCGGCCAGGTCGAGCATCTGGTCCACCTTATGCACCGCCGCCGGGCGCACGCGCTGGGTATAGGCCAGCCCCGCCCAGCGCTCGCGCCGCGCCGGATGCGCGAAGCCAAAGCGCTCGCCCGCCCCCGACAGCCGCGTGATCACAGCCGATTTCACCGTGCCCTGCAGATCGAGCGCCCAGTCGGGGTGAAACGCGCGCAGCATGGCGATTTCATTGCCGAACGCGCCCCACGGGCGCGGCGTCTGGCGCAGCGCCAGGCTGTCTATGGCGAAGACTTCGTCCAGGTCGGGATGATGGGTGACGAGAGGCAGCCATTTTCGTTCCACTACCCAGGCCAGGCGTGCCCCCGGCAGGCTCGCGCGCAGGCTGCAGGCCACCGGCAGCGCGTGCACGATGTCGCCCAAGCTGCTGAGCTTGACGAGCAAGACCCGCGCGGGCATCGGGCGCGCGGACGGGTTCGGACTGATCCAGGCGGAGGCGGCCACTAGCCTTCAGTATCGCCGAACCTACGTAGCCGTTGCAGCAGGGCGCTGGTGGAATGGGACTTGGGGTCGCCCACGATCCGGACCGCGATGCCGAGCTCGCGCGCCACGCCCGCTTCCGGCACCGAGGTCTCCGTGTAATCGGTCCCCTTGGCGTGTACATTGGGGCGCAAGGCGCGTAGCAGGGGCTCGACGGTGGACTCCTCAAATACGGTCACCGCATCCACGCCCCGCACCGCCGCCACCAATTGCGCGCGCGCCTGCTCAGGCAGGATCGGCCGGCCCTCGCCCTTGAGGCAGCGGACGCTGGCGTCAGAGTTGACCGCCACCACCAGGCGGCCGGCAGTAGCGGCGGCGGCCTGGAGAAAGCGGATATGCCCGGCATGCAGAATATCGAAGCAGCCGTTGACCAGGGCGATGGTCTCGCCCGCCGCTCGCCACGCCGCGGCCTGGCGCAGCAGGTCGGGGCGGGAGATGATTTTATCGGCGTAGCCAGGCATAAGGAGGCCCATCAGGAGGCGTCGGCCCGCAGCGCAGCGCCAAGTTCGGCGGCGGTTACGGTCGCCGTGCCCGGTTTCATGACTACCAGGCCGCCGGCGCAATTGGCCATGCCCGCCGCAGTGGGTCCGTCGGCGCCGGCGGCCAGGGCGGCGGTGAAGACGGCGACCACGGTATCCCCGGCGCCGGTGACATCGAGCGCCTGCCGGGCCCCGAACACCTTCCAGTGATGCGTGCGGCGCCCCGGCTCAAACAGCGCCATGCCGTCGCGGCCGCGCGTTACCAGCAAGTGGCGGCAGCCAAGACGGCGCAGCAGGCGCCGGCCGGCGCGTTCCAGCGCCGCGGCCGGATCGGGGCTGGCGGCAATGGGAGTCTGCAGCGCGGCTTCTAATTCCGATTCGTTGGGCGTGGCGGCGGTGACGCCGTGATAGGAGGCGATGGCGTAGCGGCAATCGAGCGCGGTCAGGCGCGCGCCCGCGGCGGCGGCCAACTCCGGCGTGATGGCGCCATAGCCGTAGTCGGAGGCGAGCAGGGCGTCGGCCCCGCGCAGCGCCGTCTTCGCCGCCCGCGCCAGACGTGCCTGCACGCGCGCCGCCAGCGCGGGCGGGTCTTGATCCACCCGCACCACCTGCTGCGGCGTGGTGTGAGCATGATGGGCGACGATGCGCATCTTGGCGGGCGTGGGCCGCCCGGCGAGCGTCAGCACCCCGCGCGTGTCCAGGCCGGCGCGGCGGAACTCCCGCAGCAATTCCCTCCCTGCTTCATCGGACCCGACCGCCCCCACCAGCCGCACGCGCACGCCCAGCGCCGCCAGGTTCATGGCCGCATTGGCGCCTCCCCCGGCCGCCAGCGCGTAGCCGCGGCGCTTGAGGATCAGCACCGGCGCCTCGCGCGACACCCGGGTTATTTCCCCGGTCACGAATTCATCGGCGATGAAATCCCCCCACACGGTGATGGTCAGGCGCGGGAACGCGCGCAGCACGGCTTGGGGATCGGTCTTCATGCGCGCCTCGTCCGGAAATGTCCTGAAATTCACTGGCTTAAAATCCACTGGCAGGCCGCCAGTGCATCCTCGGCCACGTGGTCGGGAGCGAGCTGGGGCGTTGCCAGCAGCTCCTGTTCTCCGTAGCCGGTGCGCACCAGCACCGCCCGCGCGCCCACCCCGTGCGCCAGCTCGACGTCGTGATGGCGGTCGCCGATCACCCACGAACGCGCCAGGTCGAGATCCAGCTCCCGCTCGGCGCGGTGCAGCATGCCCGGCGCCGGTTTGCGGCACTCACAGACTCCACTGTAGCCGCTGACCACCCCCTGCGGATGATGCGGACAGTAATAGGCGGCGTCGAGGCGCGCGCCCCCGGCGGCCAGGTTCGCCTCCAGGATGGCGTGCAACTCCCCCACCGCCGCCTCGGCGTAGTAGCCGCGCGCCACCCCCGCCTGGTTGGTCACCAGGACGGCGGCCCATCCGGCCTCGTTCACCCGCCGCACCGCGGCCGCGGCATAAGGATAAATATGGAACTGCTCGGGGCGGCCGGCGTAGCCGACCTCCTCGTTCAGGGTGCCGTCGCGGTCAAAGAACACGGCCGGGCGCATCGCCCACCCATCTTAGTGCGCTTTCACACCCGTGTATACCAAAGCGGGACCTGCACGAACGCGAGCCCCGCGCTAGGGCATTCTCCCCAGCGCACGCAACTGATTAGTACCTAGGCGCGCGGCGGGCGCACGGTTAGGATGAAACAAAGGCGATGTTATCCCGCATTTTTCGCGTTCATTTTGTCGGCATCGGCGGCATCGGCATGAGCGGGATCGCCGAGGTCTTGCTGGTGCAGGGCTGGCCGGTCTCCGGCTCCGACCTGCGCGCCTCGCCCGTCACCGAACGGCTGCAGGCCCTGGGCGCGCGCATTGCCATCGGCCATACCGCCGCCAACCTGGGCGATGCCGAGGTCGTCGTCGTCTCCAGCGCCATCGCCGAGGATAACCCCGAGGTGGCGGCCGCGCGCGCGCTGCAGCTTCCCGTCATTCCGCGCGCGGAGATGCTGGCCGAGCTGATGCGGCTGAAGTTCGGCATCGCCGTCGCCGGCATGCACGGCAAAACCACCACTACCTCGATGATCGCCACCGTGCTGGCCGCCGTCGGCCTCGACCCCACCGTGGTCGTGGGCGGACGCCTCGGTGCCATCGGTTCCAACGCCCGCCTGGGGACGAGCAGCTACCTGGTGGCCGAGGCCGACGAGAGCGACCGCTCGTTTCTGACCCTGTCGCCGATCATGGCCATCATCACCAACCTCGACCGCGAACACCTGGACTGCTACCGCGATCTGGAGGACATTCAGGACGCGTTTGTCGCCTTCGCCAACCGGGTGCCGTTCTACGGCACGGTGGTGGCGGGCGCCGATGATGCCGCCACGCGCGCCATCCTGCCGCGCATCCGGCGCCGCACCCTGACCTACGGCCTGCACGAGGAGGCGGACCTGCAGGTGGCGAACGTCGAGCTGGCGGGCATGGAGTCGCGGTTTCATCTGCGCCCCACCGCCGCCGCCGCGCACCTGCTGGGACGCGAGCAATTGTCGCAGCGCGACTTGGGCGAGTTCCGCCTGCCGCGGCCGGGCATGCACAACGTGCTCAATGCCACCGCCGCCGTCGCCACCGGACTGCTGCTGGGACGCGACCTGGAGCTGATTCGCGCCGCCATCGCCGGCTTCACCGGCGTGGACCGCCGCTTCCAACTGCGCGGCGAGGTGGGGGGCGTGCGCGTCGTGGACGACTATGGGCATCATCCCACCGAGTTGGCGGCGACGCTGGCGGCGGCGCGGCAGGTGGTGCAAGGCGCGGCAACGTGGGGAAGGAGCCCAGATCCAGCCCGACCAGCGGGAGGGCGTCCCGAGCCCGGTGTGGCCGAGCCACCGCCCGCGCGCGTGCTGATGATCTTCCAGCCGCACCGCTACACGCGCACCCAGCACCTGCACCAGGAGTTCGCGCAAGTGCTGACGCTGGCCGACCGCACCTGGCTGCTCGATATCTATCCCGCCAGCGAAGCCCCTATACCGGGCGTGACCAGCGCCGCGCTCGCCGCCGAGGCGCAGGCGGCGGGCGCCCACGTCACCCACTGTCCCAGCGCGCAGGAGGCCATCGCCGCAGCCGCCGCCGAAGCCCGCGCCGGCGACATCATCCTGACGCAGGGCGCCGGCAACGTTTCCAGCCTGGGCGGTCCGCTGCTCGAGGCGCTGGCCGAGGCGATGGAGGCCCGGCAATCCCATCCTGCCGAATCAGTGCAGATGAAGAAAGGGCGCGCGTGAACCGCGAATCGAAGCCCCGCGAACCGAAGCCGCATCCCACTGATGCCGACGAGATGGAGGAGACGGCCGAGCGCGAGGTGACGGCTGCCGATAGCGAAGCCGCGGCCTACCGGCGGCGGCGCAGTCCCGTGCCCGTGCGCCGCCGCCGCGGCTGGCTCCATTACTGCCAGCGCGGTTGGAAACCGGCGCTGATCGGCGCCGTGGTCGTGGTCCTGGGCGTGGGCCTGTACCAGTTCGCCTTCGCCAGCTCGTGGTTCGTGCTGCGCGGATCGGACCAAATCGCCGTCGTGGGCGCGCACCGCACCAACCCGCACCGCGTGCTGGCCGCCTTCTCCGCCGATCTGGGCCGCAACACGCTGTTCGTCCCGCTCAGCCTGCGACGGCAGGAGGTGGAGCAGATTCCCTGGGTCGCGAGCGCCGCCGTGCTGCGCCTTTGGCCCGCGCGCCTGGAGGTCAAGATCGCCGAGCGCACGCCGGTCGCCTTCGCGCGCGTGGGCGGGCACTTGGATCTGATTGACGCCCACGGTGTGCTGCTCGGCGAGCCGCCGCAGGCCCCGTATCAGTTCCCCGTGCTGACCGGGTTATCCGGAGTGCTCGCGACCAACCCCAATGCCGCGCGCTGGCTCGAGCTGCGTCAGGTGCAGGTGGCCCAATGGCTCGCGTTCGCCCCGGCGGCCGCGGCAAGCGCCGGCAGCGGCAGCGGACAAGTCTCGGAAGTCAACCTCGCCCAGCCGACCAATCTGCGCGTGCGGGTCAGCTTCCCTAGCGGCGGATCGGTCCTGGTGGCGCTCGGCAATCGCAACTTCGGTCCCCGCTTTCAACTGTTCCAATCGCAGATCGCCGCCTGGCGGCAGAAGTACCCGAACATGGTTTCCGTGGACCTTCAGTTTGACGGCCAGGCCATCGTGGACCCGGGATCGTCCGCGCCCGCCGCTTCCCTTCCCGCCGCACCACCGCAGGCGAGCCGATCATCGGCGAAGGCGAGCAAACCCGCGCCCCACCACGTCCACGCGCGCGGGTCGCGCGGCTCAACCGCGCGGGGCCCTGCGCCGGTTAGCGGAGCGCCGCGGTGACCGCGCCGCCTCCTCTTATATTCAACATACTGGACCTGGGCACGGCGCGCACGACGCTGGCGCAGGTCCGCCTCGAGGATGGCCGCATCCGCTGCCAGGGTCACGTGTCGCTGGCCACCGAGGGAATGCGCAAGGGCGCCGTGGTCTCGCTCGAGGCCGTGGCCATGGGCATCCGCTCGGCCGCCCTCGGACTGGAACAGCGCACGGGCACCCCCGTCGAGCGCGTGTTTCTTAGCCTCACCGGCGCGCAGGTGCGCGGACTGGCCAGCCAGGCCGGCATTGCGCTCACCTCCCGCAGCCGCGAGATTACGCGCGAGGATGCCCTGCACGTGCTCGACCTTGCGCGCGCCGTGGCCCTGCCCGACGATCGCCAGATCCTGCACGTCCTGCCGCAGGAGTTCATTCTCGACCGCCAGGGAGGCATCCATGAGCCGGTGGGCATGTTGGCCTCCAAGCTCGAGGCCAAGGTCTACGCCATCACCGCCGTGGTGGGCATCAAGGACAATCTGGTGCTGGCCGCCAACCGCGCCGGCCTGGAAGTAGAGGAGCTGATCTTCGCGCCCCTGGCCGACGCCGAGGCCTGTCTGGCGGCCGAGGATCGCTTTGAGGGCGTCGCCATCGTGGACGCCGGAGCCGGTTCCACCACGATTCTTGCCTTCACGCATGGCAGCATCGTGCATGCGGCCGCCGTGCCCATCGGCGGCGATCATTTCACCAACGACATCGCTGTCGGACTGGCGACGCCGCACAGCGAGGCCGAACGCATTAAATGCGAGTACGGCGCGGCCACCAGCGACGGGACCGGCGAGACCAGCATGATTGAAGTACCGGGCACGTCGGATCGCCCGGCGCGACAAGTCCCCTTGCGCGCGCTGTGCGATTGCATCGAACCGCGGGCGCGCGAGCTGGCGCGGCTGGTTCAGGCGGAGCTGGCCAAGGCCGGCGCCTTGGGCGCCGGCATCGTGCTCTGCGGCGGCGCCGGACGGCTCCCCGGGTTCAGCGATGTGCTGACAGCCACGACCGGCTGCCGCGTCCGCAGCGGCGTGCCCACGCTCATCGAGGGCATGCCCAAGGAGCTGGCGCAACCGGAGTACGCCTTCACCGCCGGCGCCTGCTATTACGCGCACCGCATGTTGCTGCGCCAACAGCCTCCACCCAACTTCTGGGACAAGCTGCGTGCCCGCTGGGCCGCGCTCGCCGACTAGAACCAGCCGCCGAGCGGGCTGGGGCCCGGGGCCCCGGCCCGCTCGAGCGTCAAGCGGGTCGCGAGGCGCTTTGCGCGAGCGGGGTCCCGCGCCGGTCAATCGTCCAGAACTCATTGATGCAGAAAGGGTTCTGCCATTCGCTGAGGCCTCGTAACCGCTCGGATGGCGGAAACCGCCATTCGCCGCTTTGCCCTTGAGGCCCCTCCCTCGGACCCCCTAGCATCACACTGTGCATAAGCCAGGCAGGGATGTTCCTGGTCTGCCGCCAGCGATGACAAAGGAGGATGCGGAATGAGTACCCAGACCCTAGTTCCAGAGGCGTTTTCGGCCACCAAGCGCAACGACTTTAAGGTTCTGCAGCCGGAAACCACCCACTCCGGTTCCCGCATTGAGGCGATCCACAAAGGTCTGCCCAAAATCACCCAGTCGCTGTGCCCGGACTGCACGCGCGTCATTGAAGCGCGCGAGTTCGAGGAAAACGGCGCCGTCTACATGGAAAAGACCTGCCCCACGCACGGCTACTTCCGTGACAAGGTGTATGCCGACGTCAAGCTGTATCTGAAGATGGAGCAGTGGCAGTTCGGCGACAACCGCGGCCTGTCGAACCCGGCCATCCCCAATGCCACCCGCTGCCCCGACCAGTGCGGGCTGTGCTCGATGCACGCCAGCCATACCGGTCTGGCCAACGTGGATTTGACCAATCGCTGCAACCTCACCTGCCCGGTCTGCTTCGCCAACGCCAACGCGGCCGGCTATCTCTACGAGCCCAGCTTCGATCAAGTGCGCAAGATGCTGCAGGCGCTGCGCAACGAGCGTCCCGTGGCTGGCCGCGTGGTGCAGTTCTCCGGTGGCGAGCCCACGATTTATCCCCGTTTCCACGATGCCGTGGCGCTGGCCAAGGAGATGGGCTTCAGCCACATCCAGGTGGCCACCAACGGCGTCATGTGGAACGACCTTGATTTTTGCATCAAGGCGCGCGATGCCGGGCTGCACACGCTGTACCTGCAGTTTGACGGCGTGTGCGACGACATCTACAAGCGCACGCGCGGCGAGTCGCTGTTCGACAAGAAGCTGAAGGCCATCGAGAACGTCCGCAAGGCGGGCTTGATGAAGATCGTGTTCGTGCCCACCATCGTCAAGGGGCTGAACGATCACCAGATCGGCGACATCATCCAGCTCGCGCTCGACAACATTGACGTCGTCAGCGGCATCAGCTTCCAGCCGGTCACCTTCACCGGCCGCATCTCGCGCAAGGAGCTCGAGGCCAAGCGTTTCACGCTGGCCGACGTGGCGCACGCCGTGCACGAGCAGACCGGCTTGGCCGATCCCTACAATGACTGGTTCCCGCTGGCGTGTGTGACCCCGTTCTCCAAGCTCATCAGCGCGCTGCGCGGCGAGGAGACGACCTCGCTGAGCTGCCATCCGCACTGCTCCATGGGCACCTACATGTTCGTGGATCAAAAAACCAAAAAGGCAGTTCCCGTTACCCGCTTCGTGGATATCGGCGGCATGCTGCAGGATATTGACAGCCTCGCCCGCAGCGCCGAAAAGGCCCGCTTCAAGTTCTTCAGCAAGGTGAAGACCTGGAACTCGCTGCAGAAGCACTTCCACGCCGAGCGGGCGCCGGAGGGGCTGACCTTCACCAGGTTCCTGCAGACGCTGCAGGGCATGACCGACAAGCAGTACGGCCGCGGCTCCGATGCCGAAACGGGCTTCGTCTACAAGACCCTCATGGTCGCCGGCATGCACTTCATGGACAGCTACAACTACGACGTCGAGCGGGTGAAGCGCTGCATCATTCACTACGCCGCGCCCAACGGGCTGATTTATCCGTTCTGCACCTACAATTCCGGGCCCGTTTACCGTGAGAAGATCGAGAAGAAGTACTCGATGCCGTTCGATCGCCAGCTCACCACCATGCAGATTCCCAACGGCAGCCAGACCACGCAGGTGGCCGGCGACGCCGCCAAGAAGGCCCTGCCGGTGCTGCAGTCCTCCGGCGGCTGCGGCACCTGCTGAGCGCACGCACAGTCTTCGTCCTTCTCAACCGCCCCGGCCTCGTTCCCTGACGAGGCCGGGGCGGTCTCTTTTGCTGGCTCGTGGCGCGCGCCCTATGTTACGGTGGAACTGGAATTTATGAGTACACCATCGGAACCTGGCGGCGCTTGCATGCCCCCGGGAGGTCGCGCCGGGATTTAAAGTCCCCTCGTCCCTCTCGCCGGGCTTCGCTCGCCTTCCAGACCCGTTTCGAGAGCAGGACGATTGCCCTTTCGCCGGTCACAACCCGACCTCGAAGGCTCCGCCGTGTCCCGGACGCCCGCTCGGGCGTATCGGCACCGTGCGCGCTCGCTGTGGACCGCGCGCATCCTGCCCTTCCTCCTCATTCTTGGGCCGGGCTTCATCACCGCCAACGTAGATAACGACCCCGGCGGCATTCTCACCTACTCGCAGGCAGGAGCCAAGTTCGGCTACCTGATGCTGTGGACGCTGATTCCCACCACGATCGCGCTCATCGTGATCCAGGAAATGGCGGCGCGGATGGGCGCGGCCACGGGCAAGGGGCTGAGCGACCTGATCCGCGAGGAGTTCGGGTTCCGGGCGACGTTTTTCGCCATGATCGTGCTCTCGATCGCCGACTTCGGCAACATCGTGAGCGAGTTCAGCGGCCTGGCGCTGGGCATGGATCTGTTTCACGTGCTCCAGTGGATTTCCGTGCCCGTGGGCGCGCTGCTGATCTGGCTGCTGGTGGTGCGCGGACGCTACCGCAAGGTCGAGATGGTCCTGATCGGCTTCTCGCTGATCTACTTCTGCTACGCGTTTTCCGCTGCTCTGGCCCACCCCGACTGGACGCACGCGCTGCGCGAGATGGTGCTGCCCACCCAGATGCATTTTCACGGCGCCTACCTGGTGATGGTCCTCGGGCTGATCGGCACCACGATCACCCCCTGGATGCAGTTCTATCTGCAGGCCTCAATTGTGGAGAAAGGCATCGGCAAGAAGGAATACGGCATGAGCCGCTGGGATGTCATCAGCGGCTGTTTCATCACCGAAATCGTCTCCTTTTTCATCATCGTCGCCTGCGCCGCCACGCTCTATTTGCACGGCCATCATGACGTGACCGATGTCGCCCAGGTGGCGCAGGCCCTGGCGCCGCTGGCCGGCCGCTACGCCGCGTTCCTGTTTGCCATCGGCCTGGTGAATGCCGCGCTGCTTTCGGCGGCGATCCTACCCCTCGCCACCGCCTATAACGTTTGCGAGGGCTTGGGCTTCGAGCGCGGCGTGGACAAGCGCTTCTCCGAGGCCCCGGCCTTTTACGGCCTGTACACGTTGCTGATCGTTGCCGGGGCGGGCCTGGTGTTGATCCCGCGCTTGCCGCTGGTGCAGGTCATTTTGTACTCGCAGGTGGCCAACGGCATCCTGCTGCCGGTGGTGCTGGTCTTCATGCTCAAACTCATCAACCGCGAAGACGTGATGGGGGAATACCGCAACGGCTGGTGGGCGAACGCCATCGCCTGGAGCACGAGCGGGGCGATCGTGGTGCTGGCGGTGATGTGGGTCTTTACGCTCTGAACCGCTTAGGCGCCCACTGGCGCTTCGATGGGAGCCTCGCGCAGGTGCTTGGCGGCGTGCTCGGGTGGCATGGGGTTGATATAGAAGCCCGTGCCCCACTCGAAGCCGGCAATGCGCGACAGCCGCGGCATGTACTCAATGTGCCAGTGGAAGCTTTCCGTGTGCGCCTCGCGCAGCGGCGCGCTCTGCAGCACGAGATTGTAGGCCGGGCAGTCCAGCACCAGGTCGGTGCGCGTGAGCAGGCCCTTGATGGCCCGGGCCAGATTCTCGAAGTCCCGCGGCGAGGACTGCTCGAAGAACGCCTCGTGGCGCTTGGGGAAGATCCAGGTCTCGAAGGGAAAGCGCGGAGCGAAGGGCGAGAGGGTGACGAAGTCCTCGTTTTCGGCCACCACGCGCACGCCGGACTCGACTTCCTGGCGGATGATATCGCAGTAAATGCAGCGCTCCTTGAACTCGTAGTACTGATGCGCGCCTTTCACCTGCTCGCGGATCGAACCGGGCACGATGGGCAAAGCGATCAGTTGCGAGTGCGAGTGCTCCAGTGACGCCCCGGCGTCTTCGCCGTGGTTCTTGAACACAAGAATGTAGCGGAAGCGCGGGTCTTTTTTCAGGTCGAGCATGCGGTCCCTGAAAGCCCAGAGGACATCCTCGATGTTTTTGGTGTCCAGGTCGGCGAGGCTGCGGTCGTGGTGCGGCGTTTCGATGATGACCTCGTGGGCGCCGATGCCGTTCATCTTGTCGTAGACGCCTTCGCCTTGGCGGGCCAAATCCCCCTCGATGCCGAGGGCGGGAAACTTGTTGGGAACGACGCGCACCAACCAGCCAGGGGTATTGGGCAGCCCCTCGGAGCGATAGGCGAGGATCTCGGGCGGCGTCTTGCCTTCGTTGCCGAAGCAGAAGGGGCAGCTGCCGTTGCCGGTGGGGTGGACCGGGGCCTGGGT
>JBOGKL010000292.1:0-3595 GCA_050745525.1 Terriglobales bacterium
GTCGTCGGCGGTGCTGAAGACACCGGCATTGCCGGCCACACCATCCATGGCGCCGGCCGTGGGGTCATTGACAATGCCGCGCACCGTACGGCCACGCCCGTCGAGGCCGGTGGGAGCGATTTTGGGTAGCCAACTGGCGGGTGGCAAATAACGCGTGTGCTTCATGCCGAGCGGCTTCCAGACGTGGCGCAAGGCGTATCGGTCTATGCGCTCACCCGTCATTTTGCGGACCAACTCGGCCAGCACGATGAAGTTGATGTCGCTGTATTCGAAGTGAGAGCCAGGCGGAAAGGCCGGCCGGATGGCAAAGGCCTTGCGTATGCCGGTGTTGTAGCCGGACCAGCGTGGGTATTCAGGAATGTCGGGAGGGAGGCCGGAAAAATGGGTCAGCAGCTCACGAATGGTGATCTGATCCTTGCCGTTCTGACCGAACGCCGGCATGTATTTGGCAACCGGATCGTTGAGGCGAAAACGGCCCTGCTCGAGCAACTGCATGATTGCCGGAGCAGTGGCCGCGACTTTGGTCAGCGAAGCGATGTCGAAGATGGTGTCGGTGGTCATCTTGCGACGCGGCGCGTAGGAACGGTAGCCGAAGGCCTGGCGATAGACCACATGGCCGTTGTGCCCGATCAGCACGACCGCGCCCGGGATTTCGCCAGCGGCAATCGAGCGGCGGACAATGGCGCCGATTTGCGACCAATTGGGCGACTGCGCGGGGAGCGTGGGCGCGGTGAGCAAGGCGCCAATCAGAAGCACTGCCGACGGCAGCGCCGAGCGAAGGAAGCGTGATGGGGGCAATCTGAGAATCCTAGGGAGCAAAGCGGAACTGCTAAATCCAGTGTTATAGACTGAAGGGCCAGAGGCTGTCAAACCTGAAGAGAACCGGCAAAACACAAGCGGAATTGGAACAACTCTCCACCGAGGGCATTAACCCACGCACGGGTGGTTTGGATCGGCTTGCGACGCCGGCGCTGGTGCGAAGGCTGCAGCGCGAGGATGCAGCGGTGTTTGCGGCGGTGAAGCGGTGCAATGGCGCGATTGCGAGCGCGGTAGACCGGATCACGGAGCGCTTTGGCGCCGGCGGCAGGTTGATCTACGTAGGGGCGGGCACGAGCGGGCGGTTAGGCGTGCTCGACGCGGCTGAGTGCCCGCCGACATTCGGAATTGAGCCGGAGCGGGTGGTCGGGATCGTGGCGGGAGGGAAAACGGCGTTGACCCGCTCCGTGGAAGGAATCGAGGATCAGCCGGGCGCAGCGCGAGAGGCAATGAAGCGGCTGCGGCTCACACCACTGGACTGTGTGGTGGGAATCGCTGCCAGCGGCCGCACGCCATACACGATTGCGGCAGTGAAGCACGCCAAGCAGAACGGGTGCTTCACGGTCGCGCTGACCAACGTAAAAGGATCGAAGCTGGCAGACGCCGCTGACCTTGCCATCGAGACGGTGACAGGGCCGGAGGCGATTGCCGGGTCCACACGGATGAAGGCAGGCAGCGCGCAAAAGATGGTACTGAACCTGATCTCCACTGCTTTGTTCGTGCGGATGGGGCGGGTTGAGGGCAACTTGATGACTCACGTCCAGCCCAGCAATTCCAAGCTGCGTGCACGCGCGAAGCGAATTCAGAAGATGGTGCGGCAGCGACAGCGGGCCTAAGCGAATCCATGCAACAAGCGATCTACGCACGGCTGATGGTGACGCCTACGGAGACGGTGGAGAGGGCGGCCGTGCTCATCGAAGACGGTGTGATACGAGCCGCGGGCCACCGGGAGGCGATTGCCATTCCTGCCGATGCGTCGTGCCGGGATTATGGCGATGCGGTACTGGCGCCAGGACTGGTGGATGTACATGTACACGGCGGAGCGGGCGTGGACCTGATGAGTGCGGGAGCGGGAGAAGTGGCCACACTGCGGCGGCACCTGGCGCGCCACGGCGTCACGAGTTTCTTGGCGACCACAATCAGCGCAGAGTGGGACGAACTCATGGGCGCGCTCGAGCGGCTGGCTTCCGCCGGGCTCGATATTCATATGGAAGGGCCGTTCTTGAGCAAGGAGCGTAGAGGGGTCCATCCGCCCGAGACACTACGGGAACCGTCGCCGGCATATCTCGATGAGATTTGCGGACGATCGAACGGCAGAGTGCGACTGATTACGATTGCACCGGAACTGGACGGCGCCGAAGCGTTCATCCTGGAAGCGACAAGGCGCGGCATTCGCGTAAGCCTGGGACATAGCGATGCCAATGCGGAACAGGCTCGACGGGCGATTCAGGCGGGAGCGTGCCACGTTACGCATACGTTTAACGCCATGCGGCCATTGCATCAGCGAGAACCCGGACTGCTGGGCGTTGCGTTGACCGAAGCGGGACTGAGTGCGGAGATTATCGCGGATGGTATCCACGTGGATCCGGCTTTGGTGAAGCTGTTTTTACGATGCAAGGCGCCGGAAAGCGCCGTGCTTGCCAGCGACGGCATCAGTGCCGCTGGAATGGGTGACGGGAATTTCCATTTAGGAACGGTCAACGTGAGGGTGGAAGGTGGGGCCTGCTGGTGCGGAAGCACCTTGGCGGGAAGCGTGCTGACCTTAGATCGCGCCGTGAAGAACGTGAGAGCGTGTACAGGATGCAGTTGGGATGCGGCGGTTCGTCCCGCATCGCAGAATCCGGCTACGCTAATGAAGTGGGCACGCAAGGGACGGCTGGAAGCGGGCATGGATGCCGACATCGCAGTGTTTTCCCCCGGAGGCGAGATCACGGCCAGCTACGTTGGCGGAAAGCTAGTGAACTGAACTCATGGACCGATTAGTCATTCGCGGCGGGCAACCGCTGCACGGGACCATTCGCATCAGCGGAGCGAAAAACGCCGCACTTCCGGCCATGGCGGCGAGCTTGCTCACGCCAGAGGCGGTGACGCTGAAGAACGTGCCCGATGTGCGCGACGTGCAAACGACGCGGAGGCTGCTGGAGACGATGGGGGTCGAGGCCGAGGGCAGCGGCGGACATCATCGGATTACGTTACGGGCGCACAGCCTGAGCCATCCGCAGGCGGATTACGAGCTGGTCAAGACCATGAGGTCGTCGGCACTGGTGCTGGGACCCCTCGTGGCACGGCTGGGGAGCGCACGCGTGTCCCTGCCGGGCGGCTGCGCCATCGGCGCGCGGCCGATTGACCTGCACCTGAAGGGCCTGGAACGACTGGGCGCCAGCTTGAGTCAGCAGCACGGCTACATTGTGGCCGAAGCCAAGAAGTTGAGCGGGGCAAGCTACACGTTCGACCGCATCACGGTCACCGGCACTGAGGACGTGCTCATGGCGGCGACACTGGCGCAGGGCGAGACCGTGCTGCGCAACTGCGCGCGGGAACCCGAGGTGGTGGACTTGGCTAGCCTGCTCACGCAAATGGGGGCCAAGATTGAAGGCGCCGGGACGCCGACCATTCGCGTCCTTGGCGTGAAGGAGTTGGGAGCTGCAACCCACAGCATCATTCCGGACCGGATTGAAGCCGGCACCTACGTCATGGCGGCACTGATTACGGGCGGCGAGCTAACACTCACGCATTGCCAACCGGAGCACCTGGAAGGATTGTTGGACCGGCTGGAGGC
>JBOGKL010000293.1:0-7888 GCA_050745525.1 Terriglobales bacterium
GCTAGGTGAAGGTCCCGACGCATTTGCCCTCCGGGTGCCGTGGGCGGGTCAGGGGCGGAAGGTTTCTTTCCAGGCGGTGAGTTTTTCGACGCGGTCGGTGCGGACGCGGTAGCCGAGGCCGGGGGCGCGGGGGGCGGGGATGGTGCCGCGAGGGGTGACGGTGACCTCGGGGTCTATGATGTCCTCGGTCCAGTAGCGGGCGCTGGCGGAGACGTCGCCGGGGAGGGTGAAATTCGGCAGCGTGGCCATGGCGATGTTGTGGGCGCGGCCGACGCCGGACTCGAGCATGCCGCCGCACCAGACGGGCATGCCCGCCTTCTGCGCCACGTCGTGAACGGCGCGGGCGGCGGTGTGGCCGCCGACGCGGCCGAGCTTGACGTTGATCATGCGGCAGGCGCCGAGGGCGATGGCGGTGGCGGCGTCGCGCTCATGGTGAATGCTTTCGTCCAGACAGAGCGGGGTTTGGAGGCGGCGCTGCAGCTCGGCGTGGAGACGGATCTCGTCGTGCCACAGCGGCTGCTCGAGCAGCATGAGATGGTAGGGGTCGAGGCGCAGCAGGTGATCGGTGTCGGCGAGGGTGTAGGCGGAGTTGGCGTCGGCGGTGAGCAGGATGTCGGGGAATTGCTTACGCACGCGGGCGACGACGTCCACGTCCCATCCGGGCTTGATCTTGATCTTGATGCGGTGGTAGCCGGCGGCGAGTTCGGGGGCGATGGCCGCCAACAGGTCCTCGACCGTGTCCTTGATGCCGATGGAGACGCCGCAGGCGATTTCCGCCTGCGTGCCGCCCAGCAACTGCCAGAGCGGACGTCCCTGCTGCTCGGCGAGCGCCGCCCAGACGGCGTTTTCGACGGCGGCGCGGGCCATGCGGTGGCCGCGGATTTTTTCCATGGCCTCGCCCACGGCGGCTGGGGTGGCGAAGGATTTGCCCAGCACCAGCGGGAAGGCAAACTGCTTGAGCACGAGGGCCGAGATGTCGGTGCTTTCGGAGTTGTAGTAGGGAGCTTCGGCGCAGGTCACCTCGCTCCATCCCTCGACGCCATCCACGCGCGCGGTGAGGAGCAGGATGCGGCGCTCGGTCATGCGCGCAAAGCTGGTCTCGAAGAATGAAACCAGCGGCATGCGGATTTCCCGCAGCGTGATCGCTTCGATTTTCATGCGGATACCTCGGCTTGCCTTTCTGGGCCCAACTGGAACGTCCCGACCGTTTCGTCCTTACGATACCCCACCACGGCCAGACCCGAAGCAAAGGCCGCGGTCAACTGTTCGCGCAGATGGGTCTGGGTGGCGAGGGCGCGCGGGTCCTGGGTGTCTTTCCATTGCTGGATGGCGCCGGGAACGGACACTTCGGCGGTGATGTCGGGTGGGGGCAGAGGCGAGCCCTGGGCGACGGCCTGGGCGCGGGCTGAGCGCAGCCACCATTCCGCCGTGAGGCGGTCGCTGGGCAGGCCGGCCTGGAAGCGATTGCTCGTCTGTCCGTAAAAGTTGGGGTGGTAGCGGCGGGCCATGGCGCCCAGCACGCAGAGGTTGAAGTAGCCGTTTTTGATTTCGAGTGGATCGAAGGTCCATTCGATGAGCTCGATGCCCTGGGCCAGCGCACCCTCGCGCTGTTCGAGCTTGAGGCGGCGGCCGAGGCCGCGGTTGCGCTGAGACTCCTCCACGGCCAACATGTGCGAATGCCAGTAGGTCTGGCCGGGGCGATGGCCGGGCAGGGCCATGGAGAAGCCGACGAGGCGGTCGCCGATCCAGGCGCCCAGCACCTGGCCGCCGATTTTGTGGGTGACGACAAAGACGCGCTTGGGAATGAGGTCGAGGTCGGTGAAGCCCCAGGCGCGGCGCTGCAACTCGACGCAGGCATCCATCTCGTCCGGGGTTTCCAGGACCCGGATTACGGTTTCGGATTCGAGGTTGGTGTCTCCTCGCGCTTGGATCGTTCCCATAGCTCCTCCCACTCTGCAGCGGTGTGGCGGGTCGGCGCGCCACCGTCCCAGGCTTCGATACGACGGAAACGGCGGGCGAATTTGCGGTTGGCGTGCTTGAGCGCCGCCTCCGGGTCCACGCCCAGATGGCGGGCGAGGCTGGAGGCGGTGAGCAGCACGTCGCCCAATTCCTCCTCGACGCGCTCGTGGGGTTCGCCGCTAGAAGCGGCGCGGCGCAGCTCGTCGAGTTCCTCCTCGAGCTTGCCCCAAACGGCGGCGGTGTCGCTCCAGTCGAGCCCCACGCGGGCGGCGCGCTCGCCCTGCTTGACGGCTTCGGACAGGGCGGGCAGCGAGGCGGGAATTCCGGCCATGCGCGAGGCGTCGCTGCGCTTGCCTTCGGCGGCTTTGGCCGCGTTCCAGCGCGCCAGGGCGGCTTCGGCGGTTGCGGCCTGTTCCTTGCCGAAAACGTGGGGATGACGACGGACGAGCTTGTCGGCCAACTCCTCGAGCACGTCGGCGAGCGAGAAGCGATCCTCTTCAGTGGCCATCTGGGCGTAGAAGACTACTTGTAAGAACAGATCGCCCAGCTCTTCGCGCAACCCGTCCCAATCGCGGTTGGTGACGGCTTCGAGGACTTCGTAGGCTTCCTCGATCGTATGAGCGCGGATGCTGTCGAAGGTCTGTTCACGATCCCATGGGCATCCGCCCTCGCCGCGCAGGCGGCTCATGATCTCGACGACGCGGGAGAAGTGGCCCTCTAAAATGGAGTTATCGTGCAAGCTTGGATATTGCCACATCCGGGGCCGGTAGACCAGAACCCGCTGGAGCTGGCCGAGGTCGCCGAGCCCGTCCCCGGCGCAGGGCAAGTGCGTGTGCGGGTGCGCGCCTGCGGCATTTGCCGCACCGACCTGCACGTGGTCGAAGGCGAGCTGCCGGTGCGGCGGGCGGGGATGACGCCCGGCCACCAAGTGGTCGGGGAAGTCGAAGCGCTGGGGCCCGGTGTCAGCGGCGTCGAGGTGGGCGCGCGAGTCGGGGTCGCATGGCTGCACCGCACCTGTGGGATGTGCAGGTTCTGCTGCAGCGGGCGGGAGAATTTGTGTCCGCGCGCGGAATTTACCGGATGGACGGTGCCGGGCGGCTACGCCGAATCGTTGCTGGCCGACGCCGGGTTCGTGTATCCGATTCCCGATGGCCTGGGAGATCTGGACGCCGCGCCACTGCTGTGCGCCGGCATCATCGGCTACCGCTGCCTGCGGCTGGCGGGCATGGCCGCCGACGGTTGGAAGGGCGCGCGGCTGGGCATCTACGGCTTTGGCGCGGCCGGGCACCTGGTGATGCAACTGGCGCGGGCGCGCGGCGCCGAGGTGTACGTCTGCACGCGGGACCATGACCGGCATCAGCGGCTGGCGCGCGAGCTGGGGGCGGTGTGGGTGGGCGGGGCGGCCGATCCGCCGCCGGTGGAGCTCGACGCCGCGCTGATGTTTGCCCCTGCGGGCGAGCTGGTGCCGCCGGCACTGCGGGCGCTCGGGCCCGGGGGAACGTTGGTGCTCGGGGGCATCCACATGAGCGCGATTCCACCGCTCGACTACGACTGGCTGTACCGCGAGCGCGTGATCCGCAGCGTGGCCAACAACACGCGCGCCGACGGGCGCGAGTTTCTCGCCGAGGCGCACCGCGCCGGCGTGCGCACGCACACGCGCGCGTTCGCGTTCGCCGAGGCGAACCAGGCGCTGGGCGCCCTCAAGCACGATGCCATTGCGGGAGCGGGCGTGCTGCTCGCTCCTTAGACTGCTGCCGGCGTGTGTTGCAGATGAGCCGGCCGACGGGCGAGAGTACAGATCAGGTTGAGGGCGAAGAGAACGAACCCGAGGCCTTCGAGGCCGGCCGACACCGGCAGCCAGGCCCAGGCCGCATGCCACCAGCCGGGATAGGCCAGCAGCTCGCCGAAAACGCGGAAGAAGCAGCCGACTTCGACGAGCGCGAGCGAGAGGAACATGAGCAAGGGGCTGTAAAGAAGCTTCATGCCGCTGAAGGCGGGCAGCACGCGCTGTCCGATGGTGAGCACCATGGTGGCGATAAAGCCGACCGTAAAGGCGTGCCGCGACGCTCCGCTCAGGCCGGCATTGGCAGGGGAAAATGCCGACCAGAGGCCCAAGGCCGCCGCGATAGCGAGCCAGGCGTAGGCGAAGCGAAAAAACAGAGGGAAGGTTGGATGCACACCCTGCGTTTTCGCCTTGGCCACCGCGGGCGTGAACAGGTGCAGACCGGTAATGGCCACGGCCGCCGCCGCGGCCCAGAGGAATGCGGCCGGCATCCAGGCGCCGGCGAGCACGGCGATGGCGCCGGCCGCCAGCAGCGGCACCAGTGTGTGCGGCACCCAATCCCGCGACGGACGGAGGCCGGCAAAGACGGGCAGCCAGCGGGTGGAAAAGCCGAACACGAATGGGGCCAGGAAGGCCCACGTCATTAGCTCGACCATGCGGTGATCCCAAGGCAGGGTGAAGGCGGCCGAGGGGCTCCATCCGGCGGCATGGATGGCCGCGGCGAGGTTGACGATCAGCGTCAGGCCAAAGCCGAGCGCTCCGGTCAGCACCAATAAGACCCAGCCGGGCAAAGGTTCGCTAGGTTGGTCGGGGAGGCGGCGGTGGGCGCGGAAGACGATGGATTGAAAAATCCCGAACGCCGCCAGCTCCAGCGCCGCCGACAAGGGCAGCAGCAGCCGCCAGTGCCAGGTGTGCATGCCGGCGTACCAGCGCAGCGCGACACCCGAGGTCCACAACGCCCAGCAGGTCCAGGCGACCTTGAAGTTCACGCGGGTGTGGTGGCGGCGGGTGAGCGAGTGCAGGCCGATGCCGAGGATGAAACTGCCCACCCAGCCGTAGAGAATCACGTGGCCGTGGGTTTGAATCCACAGCGGCAGCACGGCCGCGGCGCGCTGCTCGATGCTGATGGCCAGCAGGTTGCCGACGCCCAGAAAGCCGCCTGGGCCCAGCAGGAAGGCGAGCCCGGTCAGGATGAATACAGAAAGCAGGCGCGACATGCGCCGTTCGTAACGGCGCGTTTCTTCATAGGTTGCGTCAAGTTCTGTCAGAGGCATCGGCTTTCATCGGCGCGGAACCGGGCCGGGAAGCCGAGGCCCAGCCCGGTCAAGCGCCTAGCCCGAGGGCGCGCGGGAAAAGGATGTTGTTCTCCAAGTGTACGTGCTGACGCAGATCGGCCTCAAATGCCTCGAGTGCCTGGTAGAGGGCGCGGTAGGTGGCGCAGGCGTCGGGCGGGGGCGTGTAGTCGCCACTGGCCTGGCGGATGGCGGCCAGGTCGCGCCCGGAATGGTCGTGCTCGAGCATCATCATATTGACCGGAGCAGACAGGCTCGCCCCGCCCTGTCCGGTTTCGGCGCGCGCGATGGCGGGGAACAGGATCAGCTCTTCCTTGGCCATGTGCTGCGCCATTTCGCTGGCCATGGCGGCGAAGGTGTGCCGTACCTGTTGCAGTTCCGGGTGCCGCGCGCCGTGGGCCGTGATGGTTTTTTCAAGGGATTGCTCGATGCGAGGGACTTCCCCGCGCACGTACTGATGATGGCGGGCCACGATGTGCGTCATCAGCTTTTGCAACGGCTCCTTTTCCCAGTGCGGGTCGGGCGCGGCGGCGACAGCCGGCTTGCGGCTTTGTTCCTCGAGCGCCTGGAGGACGGTTTTGACTTCGAGGCCCTTTTCCTGGCAGGCCTGGGCCAGGGTTTTGCGGCCGCCGCAGCAGAAATCAATTCCCATTTTGTCGAAGACGCGCGTTGCTCCCGGCGTCTGGACCGCGATATCACCCACGGATTGCGTGACTTGTAGCGTCGGCATGGCTCTCCTCCAGTCCCAGCGTGGCGTGGACGGTGCCCCGTGGCTATGACTTAGGTCACAGCCGGGACTTAGGTCACAGCGGGGGGTTCGAAGGGGGACTCGAACGGGCCGCCGGGCTCGGGCCGGCGCGGGCGGCTGGGACGGATGACGGTGCGCAGCAGCAGTGGTCCGATCAGGCTGGTGAGCACGGCCATGGCAATGCCGATGGAATAATAGGCGCTGGGGATGGCCGGAATGCGCAGGCTCTCGTTGGCGACGACGATGCCCACCTCACCGCGTGGAATCATCCCCAGCCCGACCAGCAGCGCCGAGCGCCGGCCCAGCGGCAAGGCCGCCAGACCGCAGGCAAACAGCTTGGCGATGATGGCAATCAGCGTCAGTGCGGCGATGAGCTCGAGATCGAGCCTGCTGCTCAGCGCCTGTGGACTCAGCTTCAGGCCGATATTGGCCAGGAAAAAAGGCACCACGAAGCTGCTCACGGCCTCGGCTTTGGCGCGCAGGGCGGGAGCGATTTCTTCGGATTCGCTCACAAACAGACCGGCGAGAAAAGAGCCGATGATGGCTGCCAGCCCGATGTAGGCCGACATCGCCGAAAACCCCAGCAAGATTATCAGCGCGAAGGTCCACTGTGGGGCGGCCGTGCGCAGCCGGACCAAGCGCGGGCGCAGGCGCGGGAAGGCCTCGCGCCGCAGAACCAGGACCACGATGAAAAACAGGGCCACGAAGACGACCGTCAGCAGCAGGTTGATCCAGTGCGATTGCGCGGTGGCGAAGCTGGTGAGCATGGAGAGGGCCAACAGGCCGAGAATGTCGTCGAGCACGGCCGCGCCCAGGATCACGCGGCCGAAGGTGGTGTCGAGGGCGCCGAAGTCGGCAAGGATTTTCGCCGTGATGCCGATGCTGGTGGCCACCAGCAGCGTGCCCACGAAACGCGCGGTGACGGCGTTTTCTCCGATGGCGGCGGCGAAGGCCCAGCCCAGCGCCAGCGGCGTGATGACGCCAAAAAAGCCCACGGCGAGGCTGACGTAGCCGTGCTCGGTCATTTCCTCGGGCTGGGTCTTCAGGCCGGTCTCAAACAGCAGGAAGATGACGCCGACCTCGGCCATGAAATCGAGCGTGCCCGAGGGACGGACCCAATGCAGCAGGCCGGGACCGACGACGAAACCGGCTACGATCTGGCCGATCAACCCGGGCTGGCGCAGCCGTTCGAAGACTTCTTCGCCGATTTTGGCCGCGACAAACAGCAGGAAGAGGCTGAGCAGCGGCTGCAGGCCTTCAGGCGTCACTGGCTATAACGTTAACGTGTCCTGGACGCGGTCAAAGGGCCAGAATGGAGCAAAAGCAGGGTAGGAGCGCCCCGGAGCCCAGCCGGGCCTGCGCGCGTCATTGACACCAAAGCAGCGGCTTGCTACGATACTAAGGTTTTCACGAGGAGCTTGGCCGCATCGGCGTTTGTGTTGGTGCGGTGTCGGCTTACCCTGCTTTGCGCTTCGCGCCGGGCAGGGTGGTTCCCGTCGCTCGGCCGTACCGACTACCCCGCACTTGCGGGGCTATGGTGTGGCTGCCAAGGCGAAACGGGGCTGGCTCGCCGGACGGGTTGAGGCCCGGACGGCGGCGCACGGCGCACCGTCGTCTGGATCTTGTGGGATCGAAGAATTTGGGGTGGCTCGGCCACCGCGTATTCGGGACGCCCTCCCGTTGGTCGGGCTGGAGCCGTGCTTCGTTGACGGCAACGGACGCCGGCTGGTGCTCAGGGCGCCTCCAAGCTGTCGTTGGCAGAGCTGTCGGCCTAAGGCCAGCAGCGGGAGCAATGTACTGTGCCTACTTTCCACCAACTGGTGCGCGCGGGCCGCAAGAAAGCGCGCTATAAGACGGCCTCGCCGGCGCTGCAGAACTGCCCGCAAAAGCGGGGCGTCTGCACCCAGGTGAAGACGCAGACGCCGAAGAAGCCAAACTCGGCGCTGCGCAAGGTGGCGCGCGTGCGGCTGACCAACGGCATGGAGGTCGGCGCCTACATCCCCGGCGAGGGCCACAACCTTCAGGAGCACTCGGTCGTGCTCGTCCGCGGTGGCCGCGTCAAGGATCTGCCGGGCTTTCGCTACAAGGTGATCCGAGGCACGCTCG
>JBOGKL010000294.1:0-10480 GCA_050745525.1 Terriglobales bacterium
TATGGCTGGAACCAGCCGTCGGCCGACAGCCTGGCCGTGGTCTGGGCCACGGGCACCCTGCTCTACCTGCTGGCCGCGGTGAGTTATTACCTGGTGCTGGAGGCGGACAAGACCGGCCAAGCGCAAATGCTGGCGCGCGAGGCCGAGCTGCGCGCCCTCAAGGCCCAGATCAACCCGCACTTCCTCTACAACAGCCTGAACTCGATCAGCGCCCTCACCTCCACCGATGCCGCCCGCGCGCGCGAAATGTGCGTGCGTCTGGGCGATTTCCTGCGCCGCACGCTGGCCCTGGGCGGCGCCGAGTCGCTGGTGCCTCTGGCCGAGGAGATGGCCCTCATTCGCAGCTTCCTTGCCGTCGAGCAGATTCGCTTCGGCGCCCGGCTGCGCTTTGACGAGCAGGTCAGCGACGCCGCGCTAGAAGTTCGCGTGCCCCCGCTGCTGCTGCAGCCGCTCGTGGAAAACGCGGTCGTGCACGGCGTGAGCAGCCTGGTCGAGGGCGGCGAAGTACACGTGAGCGCCGGCTGCCATGCTGGTTCGCTGGTGGTCGAAGTGCAGAACGCGTTTGATCCGGATGCGGTGCGGCGGCGGTCCGGCGGCTTGGGTTTGACGAACGTCCGCGCCCGCCTGCAAGCGGTCTTCGGCGCCCGCGGACAACTCGACGTCAGCTCCGCCGGTTCACAGTTCTGCGTTCGCCTGGCGCTCCCGCTGGAGGGCGTCTAACCATGCGCGTGGTCTTGGTGGACGATGAAGAGCTGGCGCGGGCGGTGCTGCGCGAAATGCTCGCCTCCGATCCCCGCGTCGAGATCGTGGCCGAATGCGCCAACGGCTTCGAGGCCGTCCGCGCCATCAGCCTGCACCGTCCCGACCTGGTGCTGCTCGATATCCAAATGCCCAAGCTCGATGGCTTCGAGGTCTTCGAACTGATGGAGCACAAAATCCCCGTCGTCTTCGTCACCGCGCACGACGAGTACGCCCTGCGCGCCTTCGAAGTACACGCCGCCGATTATCTGCTGAAGCCGTTCACCGCCGAGCGTTTGCGCCTGGCCATGGATCGCGCCCTGGTACACCGCGCCCCCGATGCCGCGGCGCTGGCCTCCGAAGTGCGGCGTCTCAGCGACGCCGGTCCGCTCGAGCGCGTCGTGGTGCGCGACGGGACGAAAGTCACCATCATCCCGGTGGCCAAGCTCGACTTCGCCGAGGCCCAGGACGACTACGTGTCCCTCGCCAGCGAGGGCAAGCGCTACCTCAAGCAGCAGACCATCGCCGGACTGGAAGTCGCGCTCGACCCGGCCCAGTTCGTGCGCATCCACCGCTCCTGGCTGGTGCGCCTGGACCGGGTGGCGCGCATCGAGCCGGCCGGTAAAGACAGCATGCTCGTGGTGTTGCACTCGGGCGAACGCCTGCCCGTCAGCCGCAGCGGCCACGCCCGCCTCAAGCAGGCCCTCGGCGCCTGACTGCGCCTTCGGGTCTACTGGCCCGCGCTGAAGCTCTTCTCCGCCATGGGCACCCAGTCGTTCGGGTCGAGCTTGACGGCCACGGGCGCCTGCGCCAGGGGAATGCGTAGCGTCGTGTGCGCGCCCTTGATCATGATCACCGGCAACGGTGGCGGCGGCGATGGCCGCGGCCGGAAGCGGCGGCGCCGGCGGGCGCCAGGCACGGGCGGCGGCGGGGGCGGCTCGGTGGCCTCGATCTGGAACGGCATCTGGTAGTAGCGCCCCTGGTTCGGCGTCTGGTCTATCGTGACCACGAGTTGGTGTTGCGTCGCGTCATAGTTCCAGTGCCCCGCGACCTTCATGATGCCGCCGCGGTGCAGCCACTGGGGGAAAAACCACGAGAGATCGCGTCCGTAGGCCGGACACACCCGGCCGCCGTCGAGCGTCGGTTGATCGCGCCGGCAGGCGTCTTCCATCGCCTTCTGCAGGTCGGCGTCGTTGGCGTTGCTGTTGCGGTAGCGCTTGTAATAGAGCCGGATGCCCCTCCAGAACGTCGCCGTGCCCAACACCCCGCGCACCATCTGCAGCGTCATCGCGCCCCCCTCGTAAATCTGGGCGTTGTTGGCGATCACTTGGCTGATGTTGCTCAGGTCGTTATGCACGAGCGGCGAATCGGGATGCGCCAGCGCATAGCGCCGCGCCGCCCCCGCCGCCTGCGCCACGCCCTTCAGGAAGGCGCTGCGCCCATCCTGATGTTCGGTGTATAGCAGCGCGAAGTAGGTGGCAAAGCCCTCGCTCAGCCACACGTCGTCCCAATCGCTCTCCGTCACCGAGTCGCCGAAGTACTGATGCGCCATCTCGTGCGCCATCAGTTGCCGTCCGGGACCGCTGGGCGGGTAGCCGTAGTAGATATCCGACGCCAGCTCCATGCCGCCGCCAGTCCCGTTGGCCTCCACCTGCGCCAGCTTCTCGTAGGAGAACGGCCCGATGTGGGTCACGTAGAAGTCCAAAATCGGCTCCGTATAGGTGCTGAAGGCGCGGAATCCGGTCGCCCGCTCCTGCGGATAGACCCAGGCCGAGAGCTGAATGCCGTGATAGTTGGCGAAGTAATCCACCGCCATGGGCGCCGCAGCCATGGAAATCTGCCACGTGCAGATGGGCACATGCTCTTCCCATACCGTGCGCTGCATATCGTTGGGCAGATCAGTCTGTTCCACCTTGAGCCCGTTCGACAGCACCTGATAATGGCGCGGCGCGGTGACGCTCATGGTGGTGGTGGCCTTCATCGAAGGGTGATCAATCGTGGCCAGCCAGTTGTGCGCCAGGTTGGGCCACTCGTTCACGAAGAATTCCCGATCCCCGTAGCGGTTATTGCCGATGATGAGCCCGTTGGCAGGCACGCCGTGGTACACGGCGGTGAAGTGGTATTCCTCCCCCGTGCGGCCCGGCTCGGGCAGCGTGATGATCAGCTGGTCGTCCGCCTGCCGGTAGGAGAGCGCGCCGCCGTCGGCGCCGGTCACCGCGGTTACGGTCATGCCCGTGCCCGCCGAGGGCGCCAGCGCCGTGCGCGGCGCGCCATACGGATGCCGCGGCAGGCAGGGATTGGCATCGTCGGTGGGCTCGGCCGTGCTGCGGTACTGGCATAGATCGAGCGCCACCTGCCGCACCCCGTCCGCGGTGAAGTGCAGAAACACGGTGTCGCTTACGGCCACCGCGTTACTGGCGTCGCTGATCTGGACGGCGAAGCTGTAGTGGGTCACGACGAACCCTTTGGGCCGCGGGTAGGTATCGGCCCATAGCGGCAGCGTCACCAGCAGTGCAATCACGGGAGCAATCACTCGCCATCTCATGGCGGCAGTGTAGCCGCGCGGCCCTGGGCGCGTCAACGTCCGGGGCGGCTGCGCGTGATAAAATAAGACGTTCCCCGCTTCGCCCTTTTCCATCATGCCTTCTCTTGTCGCCAAGGTTTTCGGCACGAAAAACGACCGTGAGGTCGGCCGGATGAATCCCCAGGTCGCCGAGATCAACGACCTGGAACCGGCCACGCAGGCTCTCAGCGATGAGGAGATGCGGGCCAAAACGGTCGAGTTCCGCGCTCTCATCCAGCAGCGCGTGGCCGAGGCCTCCGACGACCAGAAAGAAGCCGCGGAGAAGGAAGCCCTCGACGAGTTCCTCGTCCCCGCCTTCGCCCTGGTGCGCGAGGCTGGCCGGCGCGTGCTGCAGATGCGCCACTTCGACGTCCAGCTCATCGGCGGCATGGTGCTGCACCAGGGCAAAATCGCCGAAATGCGCACCGGGGAGGGCAAGACGCTGGTGGCCACGCTGCCCGTCTATCTCAACGCGCTCGCCGGCCGCGGCGTTCATGTCGTGACCGTCAACGACTATCTGGCCCGCCGTGATTCGGAATGGATGGGCCGCCTCTACAAGTTCCTGGGTCTCAGCGTGGGCGTGATCGTGCACGACTTGAACGATCAGGAGCGCAAGGACGCCTACGGGGCCGATGTCACCTACGGCACCAACAACGAGTTCGGCTTCGACTATCTGCGCGACAACATGAAGTTCGACGTGGCCGATTGCGCGCAGCGCGGTCACCACTACGCCATCGTGGACGAGGTGGACTCCATCCTCATTGACGAGGCGCGCACGCCGCTGATCATTTCCGGACCGTCGGAAGAGTCCACGGAAAAGTACTACCGCATTGACCGCATCATCCCCCGCCTCGAGCGCGGCGATGCGCCCAAGGATAACGAGACCCCGGCCACGGGCGACTTTTTCCTCGACGAAAAGCAGCGCACCGCCACCCTCACCGAGGAGGGCGTCGCCAAGTGCGAGGAAATGCTGGAAGTGGAGAACCTCTACGACATCGCCAACATGGAGCTGATCCACCACGTCTACCAGTCCCTGCGCGCCCACACCCTCTACAGGCGCGACGTGGACTATGTGGTCAAGGAAGAGAAGAACGACGAGAACGGCCAGATCGAAAAGCAGGTCGTCATCGTGGACGAGTTCACCGGCCGCCTCATGCCCGGCCGCCGCTGGTCGGATGGCCTGCACCAGGCCGTCGAGGCCAAGGAAGGCGTCAAGATTCAGCGCGAGAACCAGACCCTCGCCACCATCACCTTCCAGAACTACTTCCGCATGTACAAGAAGCTGGCGGGCATGACCGGCACGGCCGAGACCGAGGCCAACGAGTTTCACTCCACCTATAAGCTCGAGGTCACCGTCGTTCCCACCAACCGTACCCTCATCCGCAAGGAGTTCTCCGACGTCGTCTACCGCACGGAGCGGGAAAAGTACAACGCCGTCGTGGACGAGATCCAGCACTGCGCCGAGCGCGGCCAGCCGGTGCTCGTGGGCACGATCTCGGTGGAAAAATCTGAGCTGGTGGCCGAGCTGCTGCGCAAAAGAAACGTTCCCCACGTCGTCCTCAACGCCAAGCACCACGAGAAGGAAGCCGAAATCGTCGCTCAGGCCGGCCGCAAGGGCGTGGTGACGATTGCCACCAATATGGCCGGCCGCGGCACCGACATTCTGCTCGGCGGCAACCCGGAAACCCTGGCCCGCGCCGCCCTGCTGAAACGCGGTGTCAACTGGGACGCGCTCGCCCCCGAGGAACGCGCCCCCGCGCTGGTGCCTTACAAAGACCAGACCGAGCGTGAGCACGACGCCGTCGTCGCTCTCGGAGGCCTGCACATCATCGGCACCGAGCGCCACGAATCCCGCCGCATCGATAATCAGCTTCGCGGCCGCGCCGGCCGCCAGGGCGATCCCGGCTCCTCGCGTTTTTACCTGTCGCTCGGCGATGACCTGCTGCGCATCTTCGGCGGCGAGAAGATCTCCGGCCTCATGCTGCGCCTGGGCATGGAGGAGGGCCAGCCCATCGAGAGCAAGCTCATCACCAAGCGCATCGCCGCCGCCCAGGAGCAGGTCGAGTCCCAGCACTTCGAGAGCCGTAAGCACCTGCTCGACTACGACGACGTCATGAACAAGCAGCGCGAGGCCATCTATGGCATGCGCCATGACCTGCTGGCCGGGCTGGATCAGAAGGAGTTCCTGCTCGGAGTTGCCGAAGGCATCGTCGAGAAGGCCCTCGCCCAGTACTGCGGCAAGGATGAGCACCCCGACCAGTGGGAGGTTGCCGGCCTGCGCTCCGCGATCAAGGAGGAGTTCGGCGTCGATATCCAGGAGCACAAGGCGGACTTCGACCTGGGCACGCTCGGCCACGACGAGTTGCACCGCGCCCTGATGGAGCTGCTGGAGAAGAGCTACAACGAAAAGGAAAGCCTCATCGGCGCTCCCCAACTCCGCCACTTCGAGCGCCTGGTGATGCTCCAGATCCTCGACAATCTGTGGAAGGACCACCTCCTGGCCATGGATCACCTCAAGGAGGGTATCGGCCTGCGCGGCTACGGCCAGCGCGATCCGTTGATCGAGTACAAAAAAGAGTCGTTCGACATGTTTCAGGATTTGATGGAGCGCATCGAGAGCGACAGCCTGCGCACCATCTTCACCGCCCGCATCCAGACGCGCGAGGAGCAGGAGCAGGAAACTGCCGCCCGCCGCGACGCCGAAGTCCAGGCGCTGCGCGATTACGAGCGGGAGATGGAGCGGCGCAAGAAAAAGCAGGCGCGCGAGCTGCGCTTCTCCGGCGGCGACGATTCCGGCGGCGGCGTGGCCACCGTCGTGCGCAACGAGGAGAAGGTCGGCCGCAACGACCCCTGCCCCTGCGGCTCCGGCAAAAAATACAAAAAGTGCCACGGGGCTATGGCATAAACTGGGCTATGCCCATCCGCGATCTGCTGCTGCAGGAACTCGACAATGAAACCGCAAAGACCCGGGCCACGCTGGCGCGCGTGCCCGCTCAGCCCAACTACAAGCCGCACGACAAATCCATGGCGCTCGGCCGCCTCTCGGCCCACGTGGCGCAACTGCAGGGGTTCGGCTACGCCATCCTGACCACCCCGCAACTGGATTTCGCCACTGCCGGCATGAAGCCGCTCGAGTTCGAATCTTCCGAGCAACTGGTGCGTGAGTTTGAGGCCGGCGTGCAGCAGCTCCGCCAGGCGCTGGAAAAAACTGACGACGCGGCCTGGTCCCAGCCCTGGAAGCTTTGCGCCGGCGAGCAGGTCTTCTTTACCGGTTCGCGTTTTGCGGCTTACCGCGCGATGTACGCCAACCACGTCGTGCATCACCGCGCGCAACTGGGCGTCTACTTCCGCCTGCTCGGGGTGCCGGTGCCTTCGATTTACGGCCCCTCCGCTGACGAACACTAAGCATCTCCGGATACGATCGCCTCTCGGCCGCTTCCAGGCCCAGGCCCAGCGCCACGGCCGTTCGCCGCACCCAGGCGGCGCTGCCCTCAATCTCGATGAAGGTGCCGAGCGGGGTCTCATCCCAGGCGACTTCCCCCTGCTCGCCCGTGCGCCCGTAGAGCGTCCGCACCACCGTGTAGCTTGCGCTCTCGTGAAATCCAGCCCGCGCCAGCGCCGCTCGCGCCTTCGGCCCGTCTGTCACAGCGGTTTGGCGCTCTTCGCGGCGCTTCAGCAGGCCCGGCCGTCGCGGTCCCTTGGCGGTCAGCAACCACGAGCCTCCCGCTTTCCGCAGCCGCAGCACCCTCCCCTCGGTCCGCAGCTGTTCGTCCGTTGTGTCAAAAAGCCAGTTGATTTCCCGCGTGCGGGCGCGCGTCACCCGGAACCCAGCCGCCCGCAACTCCTGGCGCAAGGCCAGGGGTCGGGCGACGCGGAACTTCAACTCGATTTCTTCCGCCACGCTGCTTCCGCCTAGCGGTCGCGCGCGATGACCATCTCCGGCAGCCGCGCCAGCGCCGCCTTCCAGGGCGAGGCCGGGAAGGCGGCGAGCGCTGCCAAGGCGCGTTCGGCCTGCTCCCGGGCTTCGCGCCGCGCCGGCTCCAACCCATGCGCTGCCACCAGCTCCTGCACCCGCGCCCACGTGCGTGCCGGCGCCGGGCCGCCGCGCAGCACCTGGTCGAGCAGCGCGCGTCCATCGCCGTCGCTGGAGGCATAGCAATAGATCGCCGGCAGCGTCATCTTCCCCTCGCGCAAATCGCTGCCCACGGGCTTGCCCAGCATTTCGGCAGCGGCGGTGAAGTCAAGCAAATCATCCACCATCTGAAATGCCAGCCCCAGGTGGTAGCCGAACCGCCCCAGGCACTCGATGCACTCCTCGGGTTCGCCCGCCGCCATCGCCCCCAGTTGCGAGGCGACGGAAAACAAGCGCGCGGTTTTGCGCTCGATCAGCGCCAGGTGCTCTTCGGCGGTCACGATCCGTCCCTGCATTTCCAGTTGCAGTAGCTCGCCCTCGACCATCTGCTGCGTGAGGGCGATCAGCGCGTCGAGAATGGCGAAGTTGCGCTCCCCTAGCGCCAGGCGGAAGGCCTGCATATAGAGCCAATCGCCCGCCAGCACCGAGCGCTGGTTACCCCACAGCGCGTTGGCCGAAGGCCGCCCGCGCCGCAGCGCGGCCGTATCCAGCACGTCGTCGTGAATCAGCGTGGCCGCATGGATCATCTCCACGATCGCCGCCAGCCGCACCCGCGCCGGGGCCGGACACGGGCTCATGCGCGCCGCCAGCAGCACCAGCCCGGCGCGGATCCGCTTGCCCCCGCCCGCCTGCAGGTGCCTCCCGATGGCGGTCACCGCCTCCACCGAACAGACCGCCCCCTCGCGCAATTCCACTTCGACACGCACGAGATCGTCGCGCACCAGCGTCAACGAGTCCAGGGCGGTTTCCACGTCGCTAAGGATGGGGTTCATTGGCTCCGGTAGTTGTTGAACTGCAGGTCGAGGCCGAAGTCGTGGCCGCGTAGCAGGGCAATGACGTCTTGCAGCGTATCCCGGTCCTTGCCCGTCACGCGCACGGTTTCACCCTGGATGGCCGCCTGCACTTTTTTCTTCGCGTCTTTGATGACCCGGACGATTTCCCGTGCCTTCTCGCTCGGGATTCCGTTCTGCACTTCCACCATTTGCCGCACCGTGCCCCCGGCCGCGATCTCGACGGCGCCAAAGTGCACGGCCTTGAGCGAGACTCCGCGCTTGACCAGCTTCTGCTCTAAAATTTCGGTCACCGCCTTGAGCTTGAACTCATCCTGCGTGGCCAGGGCAAGCTTCGATTCCTTCTCGTTCCAATCAATGATGGTGTGCGCGCTCTTGAGGTCATAGCGCGTCGTGCACTCTTTCAGCGCCTGCTGCACCGCATTCGACACCTCTTGCGGGTTCACCTCGCTCACCACGTCGAAGGAGTTCTCATGGGCCGCCATTAAGACATTCTATCCTGCCCGGCGCCGCAAGCGGGCCGCGCGGCTACGCCGCGCGGCATCCGGCGCCAGCCAACGCAAAGAGTCTGGTGAAGTTGCCGGTTGTGAGTTGCTCGATCTCTTCCACTGACTGCTTCCGGCAGGCCGCCAGCGCCCGGGCCGTCTCCCACACCCACGCCGGCTCGTTGCGACGCCCGCGGCGCGGCACCGGCGCCAGGTAGGGTGCATCGGTCTCGACCAATATCCGCTCGGCCGGCGCCCAGCCCGCCACCGCGCGCAGCGTCTCGAGCTTGGGGAACGTCAGCATCCCTGAAAATGACAGATACCAGCCCAGCCCCAGCGCCCGCTCCGCCTCCTTTTGTCCTCCGCTGAAGCAGTGCAAGACGCCAATCGTCCCGCGCTCGTTCTCCATGACGGCAAAACCATCTTCCCAGGCCTCGCGGCAGTGTACCGAAACCGGCAGCCGGTGCTCGGCCGCCAGCGCCACCTGGCGCGTAAAGACCTCGATCTGCCGCGCGCGGGGCGAGTTGTCGTAGTGATAATCGAGCCCGATTTCACCGATGCCGATGACACGCGCGTCGCTCAGCGCCTCCCGCAGCGCCGCTTCCCGCTCCTTGTTCCAATCGGCCGCCTGATGCGGATGCACGCCCACCGTGGCCCAACAGAGCAAGCCTTGGGGAAGGGAAGCCTTGCGCAGCCAGTCGAGTCCGTCAATTGCCACCAGACCGGCCAGTTGCTCGCCCGCGCGCGCCAGCACCTCCGCACTGTCGGCTGCGAACGCCGCGTCATCCGGATGGCAGTGGCTGTCAATCACTTCAGGCGGGCGCCGTTGGGCGCCTCCGGCGGTACGGCCACCAGCGCTGCGCTGCCGTCGGGGAGGGTGGCGGCGACGATCATCCCGTTCGATTCAATGCCCCGCAGCTTGCGCGACGCCAAGTTGGCCACGATGACGACCTTGCGCGCGACCAGTTCTTCCGGCGCATACGATTTGGCGATCCCGGCCACGATCTGGCGCACCTCGCTGCCGATATCCACCGTGAGGCGGAGCAGCTTGTCGGCCTTTTCAATGCGCTCGGCGGTGAGCACCGTGCCCACGCGCATGTCCACCTTGGCGAAATCGTCAATCGCGATGCGCCCGTCATCGGCCTCTACCGTCACCGGTGCCGCTGGCGCCGCTTCTAAGCTCTTCAGTTCTTCCATGGTCTTCTCCTTCTCCGCGCGCGGGAATAGCGGCTCGGACGGGCCCAGCCGCTGCCCTGGGGGGATCTCATCCCAGCGCAGCGAAGCATACGCCATCCGGTGCGCCGATCCGGCCAGCCCTAGTTGCCGCCAGAGCTTTTCCGCGCTCTCCGGCAATATAGCGGCCAGCAGCACGGCGGTAAAGCGCAATACCTCGTAGCCGTCGCGCAGCACGTCGTCGAGCTGGTGTTGCTGGTCGGCTTCGCCTTTGGCTAAATCCCACGGGCGGGCGGCGGAGAGGAAGCGATCGGTTTGGGCGATCAGCGACCACACGGCTTCCAGCGCGCGGGAGAACTGCCAGGTCTCCATTTGGCGCGCGAACTCCTCGCCGATGGACTCGGCGGGTGGGCGTGGACCGGCCTGACGGCGGCGCGGCGGCACCACACCGCCGCGGTACTTATGGATCATCGCCAGCGTGCGGCTGGCGAGGTTGCCCCAGCCGTTGGCCAAATCTGCGTTGTAGCGCTCCACCAGCGCGCGATGGCTGAAGTTGCCGTCCTGCCCGAAGCTCACCTCGCGTAGCAGAAAATAGCGC
>JBOGKL010000295.1:0-5255 GCA_050745525.1 Terriglobales bacterium
AGTGGCGCGAGGCGGCTTTGGCCGCCATCGAAGCGGGCCTCGCCGAGGCGCCCGGCCGCGCTGAACTCCTGTTCGAGCGGGCAGCCCTCTTCGATGCACTCGGCGAGGCCGAACGCGCCGAGGCCGCGTATCTGGAGCTTCTTCATCGCACTCCGGCTCACCCCGGTGCGCTGATCAACCTCGGATCGCTGTTGCGCCGCCGCGGCTCACTCAGCGCCGCGCTGGGCGAAGCTTGCGGCTTAGGTGACGACTTCTCCGCGGTGCAGAAGAAACTCGTTAGGCTGCGCGACAATCTGCTGCGCAACACCAGAGGCAAGCAGGATGAGACGTGACGCCGTTCAGCCCCTGATCGCGCGCGAGTTCACCGAACAGCTCCGCGTGGGCGGGGTGCCGTTATGAGTCCCGGCGATTCAGCCAATGGCGCGCCCGACTGGATTCGAACCAGCGACCCCTGCCTTCGGAGGGCAGTACTCTATCCAGCTGAGCTACGGGCGCGCCGCCCGGACGGGACCGGGAATGATACGCGGACCCGCGGCCCGACGCCATTTACGAAGGCACGAGCCAAACAGCTATACTTCGCGCTTCGTGTTCGCAAGTCCCGTGCGAGGCGTCGGTGAGCAAGCAGGACACCCATTTCGTCAACATGTTCAGCCTGGTGATCGGTGCGCTGGCCGCCATCGCCATCGTGTTCTTCGTCGCGGCGCGCGTCATCAGCGCGCACATGGAGGCCCAGGAGGCACAGAACGGGTCCGACTACCACCAGACCGTCGCGGCGCGCATAGCCCCCTTCGGCCAGGAAGCGGTCGGGGGGCAGAACAATGCCGCCCTGGCGATCGAGCCCTTGGCCGGCACCACGGCGCAGGCCGGCGGCTCTTCCGGGCCCGCCATGCCGACCAGCGGCAAGGAGCTCTTCGAGCAGACCTGTAGCGCCTGCCACGGGGCCGGCGTCGCCGGTGCGCCGAAGGCGGGCGACAAGGCGGCTTGGGCGCACCACATCGCCAAGGGGTTGCCCACCCTTTACCAGCACGCGCTGCACGGCTTCACGGGGAGCACCGGGACCATGCCTGCCAAGGGTGGCCGCACGGACGTCCCCGATGCCATGGTCGAGCAGGCCGTGAACTACATGGTCTCCCTGGTCGCCCCGTCCATGGTCGCCGGTAAGAAAAAGTAGCCGGTTCGTACCCGCTCAGGCGCGCTCGCGGTCGAGACATCGCAGCATCACCGCCTCGCTGAGGTGGGTGCCAGCGATCCCTTCCGTGCCGTCGAGGTCGGCGATCGTACGCGCGACCTTCAGGATGCGCTGGCGCGTGCGCGCCGAGAAGCGCAATTGCCGCATCGTCCGCTCGAGGAGCGCGCGGGCGCGGACCTCCAGGAAGCAGCAACGATCGACTTGGGCATCCGTCAGCCGGGCATTGCAGCGTCCCTGACGGGTCAATTGCCGCGTCCGCGCGCGGGCCGCTCGCATGGCCAGTGCCGCGGTGCATTCCCCGCGCGGCAAGTGGTCGTCGAAATCCCCAACCTCGAGCCGGGGAACCTGTACGTGCATGTCGAGGCGGTCGAGCAGGGGGCCTGAGATGCGGGCGCGGTAGCGGTGCGCTTGAGCCGGCGTGCAGCGGCAATTGCCGGCGGAATCGCCCAGATGGCCGCAGGGGCAAGGGTTCATGGCGGCCACGAGTTGGAACTGCGCCGGGTAATCCGCGTGTGCGGCGGCCCGGGAGATTCTCACGCTGCCGACCTCCAGCGGCTCACGGAGCGCCTCCAGCACCTGGCGATCGAACTCCGGCAACTCATCGAGAAACAACACGCCATGATGGGCGAGGCTGATCTCACCGGGGCGCGCATGCGAGCCGCCCCCCACCAGGGAAACCGCGGAGGCGGTGTGATGGGGCGCGCGGAAGGGCCGGCGCCCGAAGCCGCCCATGTTGAATCCAGACGTACTGGCCGAGGCGATGGCGGCGCAATCGAGCGCCTCGGCCTCGGTGAGCGGCGGCAGCAGCCCGGGAAGCCGCTGCGCCAGCATGCTCTTGCCGCAGCCGGGCGGCCCTATCATCAACAGGCTGTGGCCGCCCGCGGCCGCGATGAGCAGCGCCCGTTTGGCCTGGACCTGTCCCCTGACGTCGCTGAGATCGGGCTCGGCGGCGCACCTGCCCTCCAGCGCGCGCTCGGGGCTGCGGGGCGAATGGGCGCGCAGCGGCTGTTCGCCGGTGAGATGCCGGCAGACCTCCTTCAGATGGGATGCGCCGCGAACGGGGGTGCTGGCGCCGATGAGCGCCTCTTCGGCGTTGGCGGCGGGAACGATGAGCTCATGGCCGTCGCGGCTCGCGTGGGCGGCCGCCAGCAGGATTCCGCGCACTGACCTGATTTCCCCTCCGAGCCCGAGCTCGCCGTAGAGCTCGCAAGCCGACGTCTCACGGAGGCTCGGCTGGCGGAGCCCGCCGGAAGCAACGAGGACGCCGAGCGCCATGGGCAGCTCGAAGCGGCCGCCTTCCTTCGGGATTTCTGCAGGCGCCAGGTTCACGACGATGCGGCCGCCCGGGAATTCGAAGCCCGAGGAGAGGAGCGCCGAGCGCACCCGATCGCGGCTCTCGCGCACCACGGTCGCCGGCAGGCCCACGATCTGAAAGGCCGGCAAGCCGCTCGTCACCGTCACTTCCACCTGTACCAGCGGCGCTTGCAAGCCCACTTGCGCGCGGCACAGGAGAGTGGCGATCGGGAGGGACATCGGGTTTAGCGGGTGGTCAGGCCTTCGAGCGCCTGCAGCCGCGTCTCGAGCTCCGCCAGGCGCGCGCGCGTGCGCTCGAGCACGCGGGTCTGGGTGTCGAACTCATCGCGGGTCACCAGGTCGAGCTTGCCGAGGCTCGAGCGCAACACGGCGCGGAAGTTGGTTTCGAGATCCTGGCCGATGCTCCGCAGGGCCGGCGGGACGCTGTCGAGCAGACGGCGGGCGATCTCATCGAAAGGCAAGCTGTCCATCGTTATCTCACCTCCAAGCACGATGCCCCGCGATGGGGCGAAGCCGCCGACGCGCGGCACCAAAAGAGTGCGGGCGGGGGGCTCGAAGCCACGCAAGCCCCGGAAAGCACACTGAAAATCGCGATGGCATGGATTCTGCACCCCGATTGCCCGCTTCACTAGCTTACGCGCGCCAAGGCCCGTCGGCAGCCGTCATATGTGGCCCGATCGCCCCGAAACGCGCTCAAAGACTCGAGAACCGTCCGGGAGACCCCATGCGCACCGCTCCGAACCTCTGCAAAGCGATCCGCCGAATGAGGGGCGTCGCGGCCCTTGCGATCGTCGCGACCCTGGCACCCACGCTGGTGTGGGCGGCCGATGCGGCCCCGCCCACACCCGACAAGGGAGACATGGCCTGGATGCTGACTTCCACCGCACTGGTGCTGTTGATGTCGGTACCGGCGCTGGGCCTGTTCTACGGCGGCTTGGTCCGCACCAAGAACATGCTCTCGGTGCTGATGCAGGTGTTCGTGGGATTCTCGCTGATTACCGTGCTGTGGTGCATCTACGGCTACTCTCTGGCGTTCACGGCGGGCAACGAGTTCATCGGCGGCCTGAGCCGCCTCTTCCTGTCGGGCACCTTCAATCCGGCGACCGGCGCCTTTTCCACCATCGGGACCTTCGACAAGGGCGTGGTGTTGAATGAGCTGGTGTATATCGCCTTCCAGGCCACCTTCGCCGCCATCACCTGTTGTCTGATCCTCGGCTCCCTGGTCGAGCGGGTGAAATTCTCCGCCATCCTGTTGTTCCTCGCGTTCTGGTTCACCTTCTGCTATCTCCCGGTGGCGCACATGGTGTGGTACGTGCCGGGCCTCGACACCCATCCGGGCGAGCACCCCGTGGCCGGCCTGTTGGCGAACTGGGGCGCGCTCGACTTCGCCGGCGGCACCGTGGTGCACATCAATGCCGGTGTCGCCGGACTCGTCGGCGCCATCATCCTCGGCAAGCGTTTGGGACTCGGCAGGGAGCCCATGCCGCCGCACAGTCTCACCATGACCATGATCGGCGCTTCGCTGCTGTGGTTCGGCTGGTTCGGGTTCAACGCGGGCTCTGCCCTCGAGGCCAACGGCTCCGCCGCCCTCGCCTTCATGAACACCTACCTCGCTACCGCCTGCGCGGTGCTCGCCTGGATGGGTACGGAGTGGCTCGTGAAGGGCAAGCCGTCGACGCTGGGTGTCGCCTCGGGCGCGGTGGCGGGTCTCGTCGCCATCACGCCGGCCGCCGGCAATGTGGGCATCCTGGGCGCCTTCGTGATCGGCCTCGGCGTCGGCCCGCTGTGCTTCTGGGGGGTCACCGGCCTCAAAAAGATGATCCGCACCGACGATGCGCTGGATGTGTTCGGCGTGCACGCGCTCGGCGGTATCTTCGGCGCGCTGACCACCGGCATCTTCAACGATCCGGCGCTTGGCGGGCCCGGTGGCAGCGGCTATCCCGGCATTTGGACCCAGCTCCTCATCCAGGCCAAGGCCGTGGGCGTGGTGATCCTGTGGACCGCCGTGGTGGCGGCCATCGGCTTCTACCTGGTCAAGTCGACCATCGGCCTGCGGGTCAGCGAGGACGAAGAGCGCGAGGGCCTGGACATCACCGTCCACGGCGAGCGCGCCTACGACATGTAGCCCGGATTGTGTGACCGAGTTCAAGGGATCGGGCTCGGCGGGGGTGGAGAATGGGCGCGGTCCGGGGAGTAAGGTCATGTCACGAATCACCGCTGTCCTGCTGGCCGCCTCGATTGCCGCCCTTCTCGGAGGGGCGGGGATTGCACGTGCCGATCAGCACGTCGTTTATGAGTGGACGGATGCTCACGGACAGGTGCACTACACCGACCAGTGGGTCCCCGGCGCCAAGCTCATCAAGGTCCAGACGGCCCCTGCGACGACGGACTCGGGCGCGGTGCAGGGTATTCAGAGTGAGAGCAATGCCGCTTCCGGCGAGGCCAAGCAGGAGGAGGAATCCGAGGCCGTGCAGAAGGACGAGGACACGGCCCGCGCGACCCAATGCGCCCAGGCCAAGGCGCAATACAAATCGCTGATCGACTCGCGCCGCGTCTACACGGTCGACAAGAGCGGCGAGCGCCACTACCTCTCGGATAACCAGGCCGACGCCGCCCGCGTCCAGGCTCGCGAAGCCATGCAAGCCGCCTGTGGCAGCTGATATTATTGGCTGAAGCAGGCCTGCGGCCGTTGCAGCGGCCAGCCCTCTGACTTGATTCACCCCGCGGCCCAGGGATCGGCCCTGGGCCGCTT
>JBOGKL010000296.1:0-2686 GCA_050745525.1 Terriglobales bacterium
CGCGGGACGCGGGCGCGGAGGAGAGTGGCGTTCAACTGCGCCAGGCCGTGCGTCATCAGCGTCTGCAGGCGCGTATGCAGCGCGGCGGCTTGCCGCGCCAGCGCCGCTACTTCGGCACGCTCGGAGGCGGTAAAGCCGGTGGCGTAGGTTTCAATTTGCCCCATCAGCGCGCTGATTTTGGGCAGCAGGGCGGGCGAGGGACCGAAGGCGCGCCGCGCGGCCAGGTGCTGCTGCAGCCGGTTGAGCTGACCAGCGAGAGCGTCGGCCTGGGCGAGGATGGCAGGATCGGGCGCGGCCGCGCCGGGCTGCTTCCAGACCTGCAGGGCTTGCGCGAGAGATCGCGCGGTGGCGGCGGCGATGCCGTCGTCGGTGCTTGCGCCTTGATACAACGCGTTGAGCTTTAGCCATGCCGCTTGGCGCGCCGCCTGCACCTCCGCAGTCACGTGCAGGCGGGGATCGGGCACAACCTGAACCGTCTGCTTTTGCTCGGCGCCGTTGAAGGCGAGGGTTACAGTGTATGTGCCTGGCCGGACCATGATGCCGTGAGCGGTGGAGTCAAAGGCGTAGCCGTAGCCGCAAAGAACGCAGGCCGTGGCGTAGCCGGGGCGGACCGCCTTCGGCGGCTGCGGCACCGCCGTGGTGCGGCGGAAGTCCCAGACGACGCGGTTGATGCCGGCGTGCAGGTCGGCAACATTTATGGTCCGCACGAGCTTGCCGGATCCATCGCTCACCGTAAGCCGGGCGGCAGTGGCGCGCGCGGGCGTCGAGGGCACATAGAAATCCACGAAGGCGCCGACGGGTGGGTTGGGGCCGGCGAAATGCTCACCCTGGAACCAGGCATCGCCATTGACGCGCCATTCCACCGCCGAGTGGATCGGGAACAGGCTCAACGCGGCCTGCTTGGTTGCCGGGGTGAGATCTTCGAGCGCGTTGATGTCGTCGAGGATGTAGAGCGAGCGGCCGTGCGTGGCCACGATGAGGTCGTTGGTGCGGGGCTCGATTTTAATGTCATCCACCTGCACGTGGGGCAGGCCGAAGCCGAGAGGCTGCCAGCTCGCGCCATCATCGAGAGAATAAAAGCCGCCGAACTGGGCGCCGAGAAACAGGAGGTTGGGGTACCCGGGGGTTTCGCGCACGACGTGAACGCTGCCGGCCGACGACGGCAGGTTGGAGGCGATGGAGGTCCAGGTGCGGCCGAAGTCGGTGGTTTTGTAGACGTAGGCGTGGAAGTCGTTGTCGCGGTGGCCGTCAAAGGCGGCGTAGGCGGTGCCGGGCGCGGTGCGTGAGGCCTCGATGCTGCTGACGTAGGTGCCGCGGGGCAGGCCGGGGGCGTTGGCCGCCACGTTGCTCCAGGTTTTGCCGCCATCCTGGGTGACCTGCAGGTTGCCGTCGTCGGTGCCGGCCCACAAGACCGAAGCTGACAGCGGCGATTCGGCAATGGCAGTGATCGTGGGCCAGGCGCTGATGCCGTCGTTGAGCGAGAGCGTATTGCGCGTGGGCAGCGCGCCCAGGATCGGCATCTGGTTGCGGTTCTGGTTGTTGGTGAGATCGGGGCTGATCGGGGTCCAGGAATCGCCACGGTTGGTGGAGCGCAGCAGGAACTGGGCGCCCATATAGAGGGTGTTGGGATCGTGGCTGGAAAGCAGGAGGGGTGTATTCCAGTTGAAGCGATAGGGGAGCTGTCCGGCAGGCGCGGCGGGCTTGATGGTCAGCGTCTGGTTGGTAGCCATATTGCGGCGCCAGACGTTGCCGTCGTCCCACTCCGAGTAGATGAGGTTGGGGTTTTGCGGGGCGGGAATGACGTGCATGCCGTCCCAGCCGCCGGTCAGACGCCAGTCGCTGTTCCGGATGCCGCGATTGGACAGCGTGCGCGAAGGGCCGCACCACTCGCCGTTGTCCTGGAAGCCGGCGCAGACGTGATAGGGCTGCTGGTTGTCGAAGGCGACGTGATAGGCCTGCCCCAGCGGCATCACGTTGCGGTAGTCCCAGTGGCGGCCGGCATCGCGGCTGACGTAGACACCGCCGTCGGAGCCGAGAATCATGTGCTGCGAATCGCCGGGATCAATCCAAAGCCCGTGGAAATCCGGATGCACGAAGGGGCTGCGATCGGTGGTGAAGGTTTTGCCGCCGTCTTGGGAGTAGTAGACGGTGGTGCCCAGCATCCAGACGCGGAGGTCGTTGTCGGGGTCCACGCGAATCTGGCTGAAGTAGGAGGGTCGCGGATTGAGGCTGCCCACCTGCTGCCAACTCACGCCGCCGTCGTTGCTGCGGTAGAGGCCGGTGCGTCCGCGCGCCGTGGTTTGCACCAGGGCATAGACGACGCTGGGATTTTTGGCGTAGATCGCCAGGGCGATACGGCCGTAGTCGGCGCCGGCGGGCAGGCCTTGGGTCAGCTTCGTCCAGGTCGCGCCGCCGTCCACGCTGCGGTAGAGGCCGCCTTCGGGCCCTCCGCCGTTGAAGCCGAAGGGCGTGCGACGGTGTTCGTAGGCGGCGGCGACGAGGATGTTGGGGCTGCGGGGGTTGAGCGTCACGTCGGCGACGCCGGTGTTGTCGCTGATGAACAGCACCTTGTGCCAGGTCGCGCCGCCGTCGGTGGTCTTGAACAATCCGCGCTGGGCATTCGGGCCCCAGAGATGGCCGAGGGCGGCGACGTAGACGGTGCGAGGATCGGTGGGGTCAATCACGA
>JBOGKL010000297.1:0-13689 GCA_050745525.1 Terriglobales bacterium
GCTTCACCCTGATCGAGCTCATCATGGTGATCGCCATCATCGGCATCCTGCTGGCCATGGCGGTGCCCAACTACCGCAGCACGGTGCGGGCCTCGCAGGAGGCGGTGCTGCACGACGATCTGTTTCAACTGCGTTCGCTCATTAACCAGTACACGCTGGACAAACAGCAGTCGCCGCAATCGCTGGATGATCTGGTCACGGCAGGATACTTGCAGTCCATCCCGGTGGACCCGATTACGCACTCGGCTTCCACCTGGGTGACCGAGACCAGCAACGACGTGCTGTCGCCCGATCAAAGCGGCGGCGGCATCGTGGACGTGCATAGCGGCGCGCCGGGCAGCGGTCAGGACGGCACGCCCTATAGCAGTTGGTGACGAGCTTGCAGCCGGCAGCTTGCGGCTGGCAGCCGGACGGTGACGTCCGAGCGTGTGCGTTCGGGCGCGCGGTTTGGGCTGCCAGCCGCCAGCCCGCGCTGCGGCGCGGCGGTTCTCCCGAGTACATACAGCCCCAATCGTTTAGCTTCTATCTAACACTTTTGGATGAAGCTCAGAATTGGCCTGGTTGTGCCCCCATTCATAACTGTGCCTCCCCAGCGCTACGGCGGCACAGAACTGTTCGTCGCGCTGTTAGCCGAAGGCTTGCGGGCGCGTGGCCACGAACCCATCGTTTATACCGTGGGCAATTCGCAAGTGGACTGCCAGATTCGCTGGCGCGCCCCGCGTGGCCGCTGGCCCATCGAGTCGGCGCTGGAGAGCAGCCTCGAAGATCTGGACCACTCCAGTTGGGCCTGTGAAAGCGCCGCCCGGGAGTGCGACCTCATTCACCTGAACAATGCGCCCGGCTTGAGCCTGTCGCGCTTCGTTTCCGTGCCCTTCGTCTACACCGTGCATCATCCGCAGGAGCCGGCCTTGAGCCGCCATTACGACAATTTCCCGGCGGTGAACTATGTGGCCATCAGCCGCAGCCAGGCGCGCCAGGAACGCCTGCAACGGGTTGAGGTCATCCATCACGGTTTGCGCTGCGATCGCTACACGGTGGCCGCCGGGCGCCGCGATTATCTCTGTTTCATCGGCCGCATCGCTCCCATCAAGGGCACGCATGTCGCCATCGAGGTCGCCCGGCGCGCGGGCCTGCCGCTCAAGATCGCCGGTGAAATTCAGCCCTTGTTTCGCGAGTACTGGGAGCAACAGGTGCGGCCACAACTCGGCAGCGGCATCGAGTACGTGGGCGAGTTGGATCTGGAGGGCAAGAACGAGCTCTTGTCGGGAGCGCGGGCGTTGCTTTTCCCGATTGATTGGGAAGAGCCGTTCGGCCTGGTGATGATCGAGGCTATGGCGTGCGGCGTGCCGGTGCTGGCCTTTGGGCGCGGTTCAGCGCCGGAAGTGGTGACTGACGGCATCTCGGGATGGATTTGCCGCGACGCGAAGGAGATGGCCGAACGTGCCACTGCGCTCGACATCCCGCCTGACATCTGCCGCGCCTACGTCGAGCGGCATTTCAGCGTTGATCGTATGGTCAGCCAATACCTCGATGTCTATGGCGCCGCGATCACGTCCCAGGTGCGTGCTCCCCGGCTGCAGGCAGCATCGTAAAAGGTGGTGATGGATTTCGGGCAGGATTGGTCCCACCTCGATCTGGAAGTCGCCCCCGCGCCCGAACAGCCGCGGCGGGCGCGCGCGGGCGAACCCCGTCGCGTCAACAACCTCACCTTGATTGACGGCAAGACATTTCTGGCCACGGCCCTGGCCGGCGACATTACCCCGCCCAGCTCGACCGATGTGGGCTTGTTTTTCCACGACACGCGCTTTCTGAGCCATTGGGAGGTGCTCGTCAACGGCCATCGCGCCATGGTCCTGTCGGCGGCCACGGAGCAGAACCTGCTCTCGGAAGTGGAGCTAACTGCCACGAACCTGGCCGCCCGCGACACGCTCGAACTGCCGGAAAACACCATCCACATTCATCGCCAGCAGCTTCTCGCCGGCCGCTTCTTCGACCGTCTGACGTTCCGCAATTTCAGCCTCGAACCCGTCGTGCTCGCCGTCGAGGTGGCTTTTGACGTCGACTTCATGGACGTGTTTCAAGTGCGCGGCATGCTGCGCAGCGTCACCGGCATCTACTTTCAGCCGCAACTGCGGCCGGATGGGGTGATCTTTTCCTATCTCGGGCGCGACGACCTGCTGCGCCAGACGCACATCCGTTTTTCCCCCGCTCCGCGCGAGCTGCAGGCGCGTCGCGCGCGCTTCGAGCTGTGTGTGGATCCGGGCGCGCAGACGACGCTGCTGAGCACCGTCGAGGGCACGCTGGGCGAAGCCCGGCCCAGCGAAGCGCCGGAGCACGGCGCCTTCGCGGCGTGCCTGGGCCGCCGCCGCACCAGTTATCAGGACTGGGAGCGCGCCACCACGCGCTTTGAATCCTCTGACGATCTGTTCAACCGCTGCCTGCAAACCGCGATGAGCGACTTTTTCGCGCTGCGGGTGCCGCTGGTCTCCTCGTCCCCCGGCGCGGCTGTGCCCCGCTGCGGACCGCTGCCTGGCGGAGCGGGAGAGATCGTGGCCGCCGGCATCCCCTGGTTCGCCACCATCTTCGGCCGCGATTCGCTCATCGCCGGCTATCAGACGCTCATGCTGCACCCGCACTTGGCGCAGGAGACGCTGCGCTTTCTCGCCCGCAATCAGGGCCGGAAACGCGACGACTGGCGCGACGAGGAGCCCGGAAAGATCCTGCATGAAATGCGCGAGGGCGAGATGACGCGCGCCGGGGAAATGCCGCACTCGCCCTACTACGGCTCGGTGGACGCCACGCCTCTGTTCCTGATCGTGCTCGATGAAACCTACAACTGGACGGGCGACGACGCGCTGCTCGAAGAGCTTCTCCCCGCCGCGCGCCGCGCCCTGACGTGGATCGAAGAATCGGGCGACCTCGACGGCGACGGGTTCGTCGAGTACCGCTGCCGCTCCCCGCAGGGACTGCGCAACCAGGGCTGGAAAGATTCCTGGGATGCCTATCTAAGTCCTGACGGCGCCGTGCCCGAGGCGCCGCTGGCGCTGTGCGAGGTGCAGGGCTACTGCTTCGACGCGCGCTATCGCATGTCGCGCCTGTTGCGCGTGGTCGGGGATGCGGCCGGCGCCGACCGTCTGCGCCGCCAGGCGACGGAGCTGGCGCACCGCTTCGAGCGCCAGTACTGGATGCCCGGGGCCGGCTATTACGCCGCCGCGCTCGATGCCGGCAAGCGTCCGCTGCCCATGCTCACCTCCAACGCCGGGCATCTGCTCTGGAGCCGCATCATCGGGCGCGAGCGTGCGCGTCAGGTCGTGCGCCGTCTCATGCGCGCCGATCTGTTCAGCGGCTGGGGCATCCGGACGTTATCTTCCGACGAACCTACCTATAACCCACTCAGCTATCATCGCGGCTCCGTCTGGCCCCACGACAATTCCCTGATCGCGCAGGGCTTCGCCTTCTACAGCTCGAAGCAGCCGCTGCTGCGCCTGTGGACAGGGCTCTACCAGGCCGCGACGTTTTTCAGCGATCAGCGCCTGCCCGAGCTTTTCGTGGGCGTGCAGCGCGAAGAGTTCAATCGTCCGGTGAATTACCCGGTGTCGTGCTCGCCCCAAGCCTGGGCCTCGGGCGCCTGGTTTCTTCTGCTCACCGCCGCGCTCGGCCTGCGCCCCAACGCCGGCCGCCACGAACTGCGCATCGTCAACCCGGTGCTGCCAGAGTGGCTTCAATGGCTGCGCCTGCACCAGTTGCGCATCGGCAATTCCCAGGTTTCGCTCGAGTTCAGCCGCCGCGCCACGCGCACTTTCTGCAACGTGCTTGACGTGCAGGGCGACCGGCTTGCCATATCGGTGGATTTCACCCCCGGCGTGTATTGATCGCGGGCGGTCTTTATTGATCGCGGGCACCCAGCGCGGCAGTGCCGCGCGGCCCGCTCTCTAAGGCCGCCAGACCGCTGCGCTGGGGGCCCCTACTCCCCAGCTTCGCTACTCGTCCTTGCCGCGGCCCAGAAGCGAGCATTTATTGATCGCGGGCGCCCAGCGCGGCTGAGCCGCGCGGCCCGCTCGCTAAGGCCGCGCGACCGCTGCGCTGGGGCCCCTACTCCCCAGCTTCGCTACTCGTCCTTGCCGCGGCCCAGAAGCGATCGCTCAGGTACTTGTCGCCCGCGTCCGGAAAGATCGTCACCACCACCGACCCGGGCGGCGCCGTCGCCGCCACCGCCAGCGCGCCCACCAGCGCCGCGCCGCTGCTGATGCCCACCAGCAATCCCTCCTCGCGCGCCAGCCGCCGCACCATGGCATGCGCGGCTTCGGTGGCGATGGCGCGGTCCTCATCCGCCAGCGCCGGATCGTAAATCGCCGGGACCAGCGCCGTGGCCATGTGCTTGAGGCCCTCCAGGCCGTGAAACGGAGAGTCCGGCTGCAGCGAAACGCAGCGCACCGCTGGATTCAGTTCCTTGAGCCGCCGCGTGGTTCCCACGAACGTGCCGCTGGTGCCCAACGTGGCCACAAAGTGCGTGATGCGCCCGTCCGTCTGGCGCCAGATTTCTTCGGCGGTCGCCTCGTAATGCGCTTTCCAGTTGTTCGGATTCGAGTACTGGTCGGCGTAGTAGTAGCGCTCCGGCTCCGCCGCCGCAATGGCCCGAGCCGCGCGGATGGCGCCGTCGGAACCCTCCCCCGGGTCGGTCAGTTGCAACTCGGCACCGTAGGCGGCCAGAATCCGCTTCCTCTCCGGGCTGGCATTTTCCGGCAGGCAGAGGCGCACGCGATGGCCGCGCGCGGCGCCCAGCATGGCAAAGGCGATGCCCGTGTTGCCACTGGTGGCGTCGAGCAGCGTGCGCCCGCCACGCAGTTCGCCCGCCGCCTCCGCCGCCTGCAGCATCCGCCATGCGGGGCGGTCCTTCACGCTGCCGCCCGGGTTGGTCCACTCCGCCTTGGCGACGATCTCGACGCCGGGCAGGCTGGCGCCGATACGCCGCAGCCTTATCAGCGGCGTGTTCCCGATGCGATCGGTGAGCGAGCATCCCAGCGGCATAAGTGTTCAGTCTATAATGGCGGTTCAAAGGAGACCCGGATTGCCGCGAGCGAAAACTGCCCCACCCACGTTGGCCGCCGTCGAGCGGAAGCTCTCCGCCATGGGCTTCGCGCTGCACACCCTGGGCGATGGCAAGGTGCTTGCGCGCAAGCACGGCTGCGCAGCGATTCTGGGTGAGGAGAACCACACCGCGGCCATCGCCGTCGCTCCCGGACTGGTGGTCGCCGGCGAGCTGGCGCGTCTCGTGGATCGCGGTTACCAGAAGTTTTTCAAGACCGCCGACGCGGAGGTCCCGGCGCTGCCGGAGACCATGACGGCGCTGGCGCAGTTTGAGACCGAACTGCGGCTGGCCTGTGGCATCCCCACGCTCTACAACGAAAGCCTGGGCTCGGTGAGCGACCGCTACCTGTACGACCGCATCTGGTACCGCGACCAGGGGCGCCAGCCCAAGCCGTGGGAAGAGCAAGCCGCCGCTGCCCTGAAGGCCTGAGGTGGCCGAGCCCGCAACCAAGCTGGGAGCCAAGCTGGTGATTGCCATGCACAGCGTGCGTGGCATCTGGCACTGGCCCGCTGCCGCCACCGAGCACCTGCGCCGTGAGTTCCCGCAGGTCAGCTTCGTCGAATACCCGCGCGACATCGAAGACCCTCTGACCGAGGCGGCCGCCGTCGCCGAAGCGCCGCTGTTTGCCGACGCCGATGCCGCTGTCGCCTGGAGGCTCGATCCGCGGCTTTTCCGCGGGTCCTCGCGCCTGCGCTGGATCCACTGCCCCTCCGCCGCCGTGCACCAGCTGCTCAGCCCCGAACTCGTCGCCAGCCCCATCGTCGTCACCAACGGCGGCAGCGTGCATGCGGCCATGGTCGCCGAGCATGGCGTGGCGCTGCTGCTGGCGCTGGCGCGCGGCCTGCCGCAAGCGTTCGCCGATCAGGCCGCTGCGCGCTGGCAGCCCGATCCGTGGTTGCCGCAGTTGCGGCGGCTGGCGGGCTCGACCGTGGTCGTCGCCGGCCTCGGTCACATTGGGCGCGAGCTGGCGCCGCGCCTGAGCGCCTTGGGCATGACCGTGCTGGGCGTGCGCCGGCGCGCGGAGGTGGCCGTGCCCGGCTGCTACGCCGTCTATCCGGATACGCAACTGGAAGAGCTTCTGCCCCGCGCCGACGCTCTCATCCTGGCCCTGCCTGAGCTGCCCTCGACTGCCGCTCGGGTTGGCGCGGCGCAACTGGCGCTGCTGCCCCGGCACGCCTTTCTGCTCAACCTGGGCCGCGGGGGGGCGCTGGATGCCTCCGCGCTCTCGGCCGCTTTGCACGCTGGCCGCCTCGGCGGCGCCGCGCTCGATGTCTTCGCCTCGGAGCCGCTGCCAGCCGACTCGCCGCTGTGGCGCTGCCCGCGGCTGATCATCACCCCCCACGTGGCCGCCGCCGTGCCCGATACATGGGACCTGCAGGCTGCACTCGTGGCACGGCATTTGCGCCGCTTCCTTTCCGGTCAGCAGCCGGAGCCGCTGGTGGACAAGTCCCGCGGGTATTGATTTTTTGGTAGGCTGAAGCTATCCATGGACACCGCGCCTGCCGCCACCTCTGCCCTGCAACGCATCCAGGAGCTAGAAGCCCAATACCTGTTCCCCACCTACACGCGCGTCCCGCTGCTGCTGGAGCGCGGCAAGGGCGTGTTTGTCTATGACAGCGCCGGGAAAAAGTATCTGGATTTCATCACCGGCATCGGCGTCAACGCGCTCGGCTACGCGCACCCCCGCCTGCTGCAGGTGATCCGCGAGCAGAGCAAGCTGATCATCCACAGCTCCAACATTTTCTACAACGCCTACCAGGGGCCGCTGGCCGAACGCCTTACCAAGCGCAGCCGCATGGACCGGGCCTTCTTTACCGTCAGCGGCGCCGAAGCCGCCGAGTGCGCGCTGAAGGTCGTGCGCAGCGTCGCGCAAAAAATCGCGCCTGAGAAGATCGAGGTCGTGGCCCTCGATCACTCCTTCCACGGCCGTACCATCGGCGCCCTGTCGGTCACCGGACAGCCGGAATATCGCAAGCCCTTCGGCCCGATGCTGCCCGGCATCCGTTTCATCCCCGCCAACGACATCGCCGCTCTCACCGCGGCTGTCGGCGCCAACACCTGCGCCATCATCCTCGAGCCGGTGCAGGGCGAGGGCGGCATCCATGAGCTCGATGTGGCCTTCCTCCGCGCCGCCGCGGATCTGGCCCGGCAGCACCGCGCCAGCCTCATCTTCGACGAGATCCAGTGCGGCATGGGACGCACCGGCAAGCTCTTCGCCCATCAGTGGACCGACGTCGTGCCCGATGTCGTGATCACCGCCAAGCCCATCGCCGCCGGTTATCCGCTGGGCGCCGTCATGGCGCGCGGCGAGGCCGCCACCGCGCTCAACGCCCATAGCCACGGGACGACTTTCGGGGGCGGTCCGCTGGCCTGCCGGTTGGCGCTGGAAGTTCTCGACATCCTCGACAACGACGAGATGTACGCGCACATCCAGGCCATGGGCGCCCGGCTCAAGCAGGGCCTGGAGCGCCTCGCTGCCAAGAACAAGTGCGTCAAGGAAGTGCGTGGCAAAGGGCTCATGCTGGGCATGGAACTGGACCGGCCCGCCAAGCCCGTCTTCCAGAGCATGATCGAGCAGGGGCTGGTCGCCAACGTCACCCACGAGTTCACCATCCGCATGCTGCCGCCTTACATCCTCGAGGAGCAGCACGTGGATAAGGCGCTGCGCATCGTCGGCAAAGCGCTCAAGCACGCCAAGTCCTAAGCAACGGCAACTCCGCTTTAACGCTTCCGATTGACGGACTCGCCCGGCCCGTGTATGTTGCATAGACATATATGGTCTCGTCAGGGTTCGAGAGGGAACTGAAGAAGGGCAGCGCCGAACTGCTGCTGCTCTCGCTGCTCGAGCAGCGCCCACGGCATGGCTATGAGATCGGCAAGCTCATTGCCACCCGCTCGCGCGGGGCGCTGCGCTTCAACGTAGCCTCGCTCTACCCGCTGCTCTACCGCCTCGAACGGCGCGGCTGGATCGCCGGCCGTTGGGTGGAAAAAGCCGGCCAGCGGCGGCGGCGTTATTACCATCTCACCCCCGCCGGACGCCGCACGCTCGCCGCCCAGCGCGGCGCCTGGGAAGCCTTCGTTGCCGCCATCCGGCACGTCGTCGAAGCCGAGGCCGAACATGCCTGACTGGCGCGCCATTGTGCGCGAGCGGATGGACGCCGGCGCTGGCGAAGACGCCGACATGGTCGAGGAGATGGCCCAGCATCTCGAGGTCATCTACCAGGAGCAGCTCGCCGCCGGCGCTTCGCCCCAGGCGGCGCAACAGATGACGCTCGATGAGCTGCAGCCGGGGCGATGGAGGGAATTGCGCTCGGCTGTGGCGGCGCGAGCGCGTCCGCGCGCCGAGGTTTCGCTGCCGGGCTGGAACGGCCTGGGCCGCGACGTGCGCCACGGTGTGCGCTTGCTGCGGCGCAGCCCAGGGTTTGCCGCGGCCGCGATTCTGTCGCTGGCGCTGGGCATCGGCGCCAATGCCGCCGTCTTTCAGCTTCTCGACGCGCTGGTGCTGCGCTCGCTGCCCTTGCCGGCGCCGCAGCGGCTGGCGCGGGTCGCCCTGATCGCCCCCCACGGTTGCACGGGCAACGTCACCGGCGGTGCGGCCACCGCCGTAACTTACGCGCTCTGGCAGCGGCTCGAAGCCGGACAGCAGGGCTTCACCGGCCTCGCCGCCTGGTACCGCGCCAGCGTGGCGGCTGGGGAGGGCGCCCATGTACACGAGGTCCCCGCCGTGCTCGTGAGCGGCGGCTACTTCGCCACGCTGGGCATCACGGCCGCGCGGGGGCGGTTGTTCACCGCCGCCGCCGACCCGCCCGGTTGCACCGGCTACCGTCCTCCGGGCGTGATTCTGAGCCACGGCTACTGGGAGCGCGCCTACGGCGGTGCGCCCGTGCTGGGGCGGACGCTGGCCATTGAGGGACACGCGCTGCCGATCATCGGTATCACCGCCGCCGGTTTTACCGGCGTGGACGTCGGCCGCGGCTTCGAGGTGGCCCTGCCCTTATGCGCTGAGCCCATGGTGGACGGCGCGCCCGCCTTGCTGACCGATGCGCAAGGCTGGTGGCTAGGCGTCATCGGACGCCTGCGCCCGGGGTGGACGCTGCAGCGCGCCTCGGCGCAGTTGGCGGCGATCTCGCCCGGGATGTTTGCCGCCACGGTTCCGCCCATGTACGACGCGCGCGTGCGCGCCGCCTATCTAACCGACACGCTGAAGGCAGTGCCGGCCTCGACCGGTGTATCCAACCTGCGCCGCCAATACGAAGAGCCGCTTTGGCTGCTGCTGGCGCTGGCCGGTCTCGTCTTGCTGATCGCCTGCGCCAACCTGGCCAATCTCATGCTCGCGCGCGCCCAAGTCCGGCGGCAGGAAATGGCCGTGCGCCTGGCCCTGGGTGCCGCGCCCGGGCGTCTGGCGCGGCTGCTGCTGATGGAAAGCCTCGTGCTCGCCCTGATCGGAGCGGCGGCGGGTGCGGCCGTGGGCTGGGTGGGCAGCCGGATGCTGACCGCGTTTCTCGCCTCCAACGGCGAGACGGTCCTGCTGAACCTGGCGCCGGACTGGCGCCTGCTAGCGGTGCTGGCGGGACTGGCAGTCGCCGCCTGCGTGCTGTTCGGGTTGGCGCCGGCCCTCGCCGCCGGCCGCACGGCTCCGGTCGCAGCGCTCCGGGCCGCCAGCCGCGGCACCGCCGCCGGCGCGCGTTCGCGTCTACGCCGCGGCTTGGCCATGGCGCAGGTGGCGCTGGCGCTGGTGCTGCTGGTGTGCGCGCTCCTGTTTACCGCGACACTGCGCCATCTCATGGAGATCAACCCCGGTTTCCAGGCCGCTCACGTCGTGGCCGGGCAGGTGGATATGTCACAGGTGCCGCCGGCCCGGCTGGCCTCGGAGAAACGCCAGCTTCTGCAGGCGCTTGCGGTGCTGCCGGGCGTGCAAGCGGCCGCCTCCGCCGAGATCATCCCGCTCAGTGGCCAGGGCTGGAATAACTACATTGCGCTCGGCGGCGGCAAGGCACTGCAGTTGACCGACTTCAATGCGGTGAGTCCGGATTACTTCCGGACCCTGCGCATCCCCTTGCTCGCCGGGCGCGTCTTCAACTTGGGCGATACGCGCACATCGCCGCCTGTGGCCATCGTGAGCCAGGCTTTCGCGCGCCAATATTTCCACGGCCGCAACCCGATCGGCGAAACCTTCCGGGTTGAGGGCGCACGCGGCGTCCTCGGTCCGGTGCACACCATCGTGGGCGTGGCCGGGGATACCAAGTATTTAACCCTGCGCGAGTCGTTCGTCCCCATCCTGTACGAAGCCGCGGCGCAGGATACCAACGACGGCCCCGAGTTCAATGTGCTGCTGCACAGCCAAGCGCCGTCCGCCGACGTGCTGGCACAGGCCAACGCCGCGGCCGCAAAAATAGATCCCAGCATTTCCCTGAGCTTGGATAACTTGCAGCAGAGCATCCAGTCCGGACTGCTGCGGGAGCATCTCATGGCCGATCTGGCGGCGTGTTTTGCCGCGCTGGCCCTGCTGCTGGCCGTGATCGGGCTTTACGGCGTGATTGCCTATCTGGCGGTGCAGCGGCGCAAGGAGATGGGCATCCGCTTGGCGCTCGGCGCCTCCGGCGCCAGCGTCGTGCGCCTGCTGCTCGGCGAAGCCTGGCTCTTGCTCGGGGTGGGATTGGTGCTGGGCGTGGGCTTGGCCGCGTTGGCCGCGCGCCTGGCGCGCGCGCTGCTGTTCGGCGTGGGCACGAGCGATCCGCGTCTGCTCGCCGCTGCCGTGGCCGCCCTCTCCGTCGCCGGTACTTTAGCTGCGCTGATTCCGGCGCGGCGCGCCGCGCGGCTCGATCCCATGCAGACGCTATCGGAAGAGTAGGCTGGCAGCTTGCGGCTGGCAGCCGGAAGAAACTGGCGGCGCGGCTGGGCGCTTGCTTGATGGAAGGCGCCTAGTCCACGTACACGCGCTCGACTCGCGCCGAGATGCCGCAGAGAATCTCGTAAGGGATGGTGTGGGCGAGCGAGGCCAGCGCTGCCGCGTCGGGCACCGCGCCCCCCAGCAGCGTCAACGTGTCACCGAGCGCGGGCGAGCCCGCGCCCGCATCCACGGTGGTCAGATCCATGCTGATGGCGCCCACAACCGGCGCCCGGACGCCGGCCCATGCGACGTGCGCCCCGGGCGAAAAGTCGCGGCGATAGCCGTCGGCATAACCCACGGCGATCGTAGCCACGCGCATTGCTTGCGGCGTGCGGAAGCGGGCGCCGTAGCCGATGCCGTGCCCGGCCGGGAGTTCCTTGACCGCGACCACGTGCGCTTTCCAGGTCAGGGCCGGGCGCAGGTGGCGCGCGTGTTCGGGTTGCGAGCTGTAGCCGTAGAGCGCCAGCCCGACCCGCGCCAGCATCCCGCCCCAGTCCGGAAATCGCAGCGCGGCCTCGCTGTTGAGCAGGTGCCAGGCGGGCGCCCGGCGTGCCTCGACCGCGGTGCGCAGGCGCCGGCGCTGCTGCTCGCTCGCCGTCGCATCCGGCGCATCGGCGCCGGCCAGGTGCGAAAAAACGGCTTCGGTTTCCAGGCCCGGCGCCGCGGCCAGCGCGGCGTCGAGCGCGGCCACCTGCGCTTCGGTCACGCCCAGTCGGCCCATACCGGTCTCCAGCTTCAAGTGAATTGGCGCGCGATGCCCGTTCAGCGCCGCCGCCAGCCACTGGACCTGCTGCGCATCCCAGATCGCGGGTGTGAGCCCGTGCGCGAGCATCGCCCCGGCCTCGCGCGCCCCAAAGCCGCCCAGCACCAGGATGCGGCAGCCCAGCCCGGCCTGGCGCAGCTTCGTGCCCTCCTCCACCGAGGTCACCGCCAGCCACTGCACGCCCGACTCGGCAAACACCCGCCCGCACTCGACCGCGCCGTGGCCGTAGGCATCCGCCTTGACCACCGCGCATACGGCGGTGGCGGCGGGCAAAAGCCGGCGCACGTAGGCTAAATTGTGGCGCAGCGCGCCGCGGGAAATTTCCACCCAGTTGCGGGAACTCATCGGGAAGGAATCCTCTTCACTTTAGCATCCCGGCCGGGCGTGGTAATTTAGAGACTGCCGCTATGTACGAGGACTTTGTCGCCACCGATCCGCTCACCCAGCAAGCCGTGCACTGCGAGTTTTCCTGCCTCATGACGGGCATTGCCACGCGCCATTCCGACACCGTGGACCTCAAGTTCCTGGTCAACGGCGAAGGCATCTGGCTGGGGCTGCCGCACCCGGCCTGGGTCGAGTTTCAGAAGCGCACGGGCGTGCCATTGAGCGACCGCATGGCGGTGGACTTGGGCGGTTGCTACCTCAAGCGCGCCATCGAGAGCGGGGTCGGGGCCGAACGCAACCACTGGAACGACATCACCGTCGAGGACGTGATGGCGCTCGCCGCCGGCCTGAATTGGCTTCATGCCGGCTCGTAAACTGTTCCGTAAAATTCTAATCGCCAACCGCGGCGAGATCGCGGTGCGGCTGGTGCGCGCCTGCCGCGACCTGGGCATCACCAGCGTGGCCGTGTACTCGGACGTGGACCGTTGCGGCCTGCACGTGCTCGAGGCCGACGAGGCCTATCGGTTGGGGCCGGCGGCGGCGTCCGAGAGCTACCTGAACACCGACCGCGTGCTCGAGGTGGCGCGCCGCAGCGGCGCTCAGGCCATCCATCCCGGCTATGGATTCCTCTCCGAAAATGCCGCCTTTGCCTCCGCCTGCGGCGACGCCGGCCTGACCTTTATCGGCCCCTCGCCGGAAGCCATGGAGGCGCTGGGCAGCAAGACGGCCGCGCGCAAGCTCGCCCATGCCTGCCAAGTCCCCATCCTGCCCGGCACCGTGGATGCGTTCGCCTCGCTGGCCGAAGCCGAGCGCGTGGCCAAAGACATCGGCTATCCGGTGATGCTGAAGGCCTCCGCCGGCGGCGGCGGCAAGGGCATGCGCCTGGTGGCGAAGCCGTCGGAGTTGGCCTCGGCCTACGCCTTGGCCGGCGCCGAAGCCGGGGCCGCCTTCGGCGATGCCGCGGTCTTCCTGGAGCGCGCGGTGGCGGCGCCGCGCCACATCGAGATTCAGATCCTGGGCGATGAGCATGGCCACCTGCTCTGGCTGGGCGAGCGCGAGTGCAGCGTCCAGCGCCGCCATCAGAAAATCATCGAAGAAAGCCCCGCGCCCCGCCTGAGCGAGGCGACGCGGCAAGCCATGGGCGCCTCCGCCTGCGCCGTGGCGCGCGCCGCCGGCTACACCAACGCGGGCACGGTCGAGTTTCTGGTGGATGAGCAAGAGAAGTTCTATTTCCTCGAAGTCAATACCCGCCTGCAGGTCGAGCATCCGGTCACCGAGTGGTGTACGGGCCTGGATCTCGCCACCTGGCAGATTCGCATCGCCGCCGGCGAATCCCTCTCCTTCGGCCAGGAGGATATCGTCTGCCGCGGCCACGCCATCGAGTGCCGCATCTACGCCGAGGACCCCGCCCAGGGCTTCCTTCCCAGCCCGGGCACGCTGCTGCGTCTGCGCCCACCCTCGGGTCCGGGCGTGCGCGAGGATACGGGCGTGTACGAGGGCTGGACGGTGCCACTCGATTACGATCCGCTGCTGTCGAAGCTGATCGTCTGGGGCGAAGACCGG
>JBOGKL010000298.1:0-8824 GCA_050745525.1 Terriglobales bacterium
CCCCGGTGCCCTCGGGCGCTGGCTTGAGCAGGACGCGCCCGCTGCCGAAGCAGCCCAGGACGGCATGCGGGATGGTGGTGTCCAGCGTGTGGATGTGCACCAGGTTCTTCTTGGCCGCCTCGATGCCCTTGCGGATGGCGCTCGGCACTTCCTTGCTCTTGCCGCTGCCGTAGCCCACCACGCCCTGGCCGGGATCGCCCACCACCACCAGCGCGGCGAACGACAGATTCTTGCCGCCCTTGACCACCTTGGTCACGCGGTTGATGGAGACGACCTGGTCCTTGAGCTGGTACTGATCGGGATGGAGACGGGTTTTGAGAGCCGGCATGAATGATCCTCTTAGAATTGGAGCCCGGCGGCGCGCGCCGCCTCGGCCAGCGCCTGCACGCGGCCGTGATAGGGATAGCCGCCGCGGTCGAAGACCACGGCCTTGAGCCCGTGTTCGAGGGCGCGCGCGGCTAGGGCGCGGCCCACCGCTTCGGCGGCGGCGCGGTCACCCCCCGACTTCAGCGCCAGCCCCGGCTCGCGGCTGGAGGCGGCTACCAGCGTGGCGCCCTGCTCGTCGTCAATGACCTGGGCATAAATGTGCTGCAGCGAGCGGAACACGCTCAGCCGCGGCCGCGCGGTGCTGCCCGCGAGGCGGCGGCGCGCGCGCTGCTGGCGCACGCGGCGGCGGATGTTTTTGGCAAAGGGTGCGATCATGGGGCTCAGCTCCTACTTGGCTCCGGTCTTGCCTTCCTTCTTCTTCAGGCGTTCGCCCGTGTAGCGCACGCCTTTGTTCTTGTACGGGTCCGGCGGACGCAGGGCCCGCAGCTCGGCCGCCACCTGTCCCACCTGCTGGCGGTCGGCGCCGGAGATGGTCAGGTGCGTCTGCTTGGCATCCACGGCGATGGCCACCGTCGGCGGAATGAAGTACTCAATCTGGTGGCTGTAGCCCAGGCTCAGCACCAGGTACTGCTTCCCCTTCATCTCGGCGCGGTAACCGACGCCGACGATGTCGAGCTCCTTCTGAAAGCCCTGGCTCACCCCGTGCACGGCGTTGGCCACCAGGCTGCGCGCCAGCCCATGCACGGCGGCATACTGCTGCCCGGCGCGCTCGGCCGTGAGTTCCTGTTTGCCGGGCACGATGGTGATGCCGACCGGCAGCCGCACCACCATGGTCCCCTTCGGACCCTTGGTCTCGACGCGGTCGGGATGCACCGCCACCTGCACGTTGGCGGGCACGGGAATCGGTTTCTGGCCTACGCGTGACATAGTGTTACCAAACCTCGCACAACAGTTCCCCGCCCACGCGCTGCTTGCGCGCGTCGCGGCCGGTCATGAGCCCGCGCGGGGTGGAAAGAATGCTGATGCCCATCCCCCCCAGCACCGGCCGGATCTGGTGCGTGCCGATATACACGCGGCAGCCGGGCTGCGACACCCGCCGCAGGTTGGAGATGACGGGCTGGTCGTTGGGGCCGTATTTGAGCGCCACGTGCAGCGTGGGGCGCCCCTGCTCCTGCTGCAGTTGGAACTCGCCCACGTAGCCCTCACTCTGCAGGATGCGCACGATCTCCAGCTTGAGCTTGGAGCTGGGCACCTCCATATGCTCGTGATGGGCGCGCACGGCGTTGCGGATGCGGGTCAGTAAATCAGCGACGGGATCAGTCAGACTCATCGGGCACTCCTCAGGAATTTACCAACTGGCCTTGGTCACTCCGGCCACTTCCCCGCGCAGTGCGCGGGCGCGGAAGCACAGACGGCAGAGTCCGAACTTGCGCAGGTAGGCCCGCGGCCGCCCGCACAACTGGCAGCGATGGCGCAGGCGGATGCCGTACTTGGGCTTCTTACGGTTCTTGGCGATGCGGGCGGCGGTGGCCATGTCGACTCCTAGTTGGCGCGGAAGGGCATTCCCAAATGTCGCAGCAGCGAGCGCGCCTGCTCGTCGTTGCCGGCCGTGGTCACCAGGGTGACGTTCATGCCCTTGGGCAGGTCCACCTTGGCATAGTCAATTTCCGGGAAAATGGTCTGGTCCAGCAGCCCCAGCGTGTAGTTGCCCCGCCCGTCGAAGCTCTGCGGCGAAACCCCGCGGAAGTCGCGCACGCGCGGCAGCACCATGTTGCACAGCCGGTCCATGAACTCGTACATGCGCGTGCTGCGCAGGGTGACGGAGCAGCCTACCGCCATGCCCTCGCGCAGCTTGAAGGCGGCGATGCTCTTCTTGGCGTGCGTGATCACCGGCTTCTGCCCGCAGATGGCGCCCAGCTCGGCTACCGCCGTATCCATCAGCTTCGCGTTCTGGGTCGCCTGGCCCACGCCCATGTTGACCACCACCTTGTGCAGCCGCGGCACGGCCATGCGGTTGGTGAGGCCGAACTCCTGCATGAGGGCGGGGGCGATTTCCTTTTCGTAACGTTCTTGCAAGCGCGCAACCATGAAAGTCTCCTGCTTACTTGTCCAGCACGCGGCCGCATTTCTTGCACGCGCGCTGGCGTCCGGAGCGGCCTTCCGCCGCCGCCGGGAGCCGTTTCACCTTGACCGGCCCGCACTCCGGGCAGATCAGCATGAGGTTCGAAATGGCGATGGGGGACTCGTGCTCGGCGATCCCACCCTTGATCTGATGCTCGGGATTGGGGCGGGTATGGCGCTTGACCATCATCACGCGCTCCACCAGCACGCGCCGCTCCCCGGGAAAGGTGCGCAGCACCTTGCCTTGCTTGCCTTTGTCGCGGCCGGCGAGTACTTTCACCAGGTCGTCTTTGCGGATGTTCATGGCTCTACAGCACCTCCGGTGCCAGCGACACAATCTTCAAAAACCTCTTCTCGCGCAGCTCGCGCGCCACCGGCCCGAACACGCGCGTGCCCACCGGCTCGCCCGTCTCGGTGATGAGCACCCCGGCGTTCTGATCGAAGCGGATGTAGGTCCCGTCGCGCCGCCGCGTCTCCTTGCGCGTGCGCACGATCACCGCCCGCACCACCGTCCCCTTCTTGGCCTGGCCGTCGGGGGCGGCTTCCTTCACCGCCGCCGTCACCACGTCGCCCAGCCCCGCGCGCAGCCCCGTGCCCCCGCCCAGCGGCAGGATCACCTGCAACTTGCGCGCCCCGCTGTTGTCGGCCACCGCCAGCATTGTCCGCATCTGCACCATAAGAGTTCTCCCGCGCCCGCGCGCTAGCGCTCCTGCGGCGCCTCCGGCTCTGGCGTCTCCGCCTGCGGCGCGCGCCGGCGGGTGTCGCGTTCGATCTCCCCCGCCCCCACCGCGCGCCGGATCTCCTCCGTCGTGGGCGCGTTCGAGGCGCGGCGCACCACTTCCACCAGCCGCCAGCGCTTGCTCTTGCTCAGCGGACGCGTCTCCTGTATGCGCACCACGTCGCCCACCCGGCACTCGTTCTTCTCGTCGTGGGCATAGAACCGGTGATGGCGCGTGATGCCGCGCCGGTAGAGCTTGTGCGCCGAGTGCAGCACCACCTCGACCACGGCGGTCTTGGCCATCTTGGTCGAGACCACAGCGCCGATTTTCTCGTTGCGGCGCGTCGGGCGCAGATGTTCCGGTGCCGTCATTGTCCTTCTCCTTCGGCCGCGGCTACCCGCGCCCGCTCGCCCTGCAGCGTCTTCACGCGCGCGATGTCGCGCCGCATCTGCCGCAGTTTCTTGATGCTCTCGGACTGCCCGGTCGACATCTGAAAGCGCAGCCGGAATAACTGGTCGCGCAGGTCGGCTTCCCGCGCCTCCAGTTCCGGCCCGCCCATCTGCCGCAGTCGTACCATGGGATTGTTTTTCATGCCAGCTCTCCGCGATGCACAAAGCGCGTGGCCAGGGCCAGCTTGTGTGCCGCCAGCCGCATCGCCTCCTGGGCCTGCGCCAGCGGCACGCCCTCCATCTCAAACAGAATGCGTCCCGGCTTGACCACCGCCACCCAGTGATCGGGCGCGCCCTTGCCCTTGCCCATGCGCGTCTCGGCCGGCTTCTTGGTCACCGGCTTGTCCGGAAACACCCGCACCCACACCTTGCCCCCGCGCTTGACGAAGCGCGTCATGGCCACGCGGCTGGCCTCGATCTGGCGGTCGGTGACCCAGCCCGGCTCCATCACCTTCAGCCCGAAATCGCCGAAGGCGAGCGCGCCTCCGCTCCAGGCCTTCCCCCTCATCCGTCCGCGGTGCTGCTTGCGGAACTTCACTTTTTTCGGCATCAGCATAGGTCTAGAACGCCCCCGCCGGCGCCCTCCGTTTCTGGGGCAGAATCTCGCCGTTGTAGGTCCACGCCTTCACCCCGATGACGCCGTAGGTGGTGTGGGCCTCGGCCGTGCCGTAGTCAATGTCGGCGCGCATGGTGTGCAGCGGCAGCCGCCCTTGCAGGTACCACTCCGAGCGCGCGATTTCGGCCCCGTTGAGCCGTCCCGACACGCGCAACTTGATCCCCTTGCAGCCGAAGCGCACGGCGCTGTCCACCGCCTTGCGCATGGCGCGCCGGAAGGCCACGCGCTTCTCCAGTTGCAGCGCGATGGATTCGGCCACCAGTTGCGCGTCCAACTCCGGCTTGTGCACTTCCTGAATGTCGATAAAGACCTCGCGGCTGGTTTCCTTCTGCACGTCGGCCTTCAACTTCTCGATTTCGCTCCCCTTGCGCCCGATGATGATGCCCGGGCGCGAGGTGTGAATGATGACGCGCAGCTTGTTGCCCGGCCGCGTGATCTCAATCGAGCTCACGCCGGCGGCCCGCAGCCGCCCCTTCAGGCGGTCGCGCAGGCGTAGGTCTTCCAGCAGTAGCTTGGCGTAGTCGCGCGTGGCAAACCACTGGCTCTTCCACGGCTTCACGAAGCCGAGGCGGAATCCGTAGGGATGAACTTTTTGACCCATTTACTTTTCCCCCTTGGGTTTGCGGCTGCTGGAGGCAGTCTTCTTGCCTCCGGACTTGCCCGCCACGCTGCCGGGTTTCCCCGTCGCGGCCTTCTTGCCCGTCGCGCTTTTCTTGCCCGCCGCCGCCGGTTTCCGGGCCCCTGCCTTGCCCGCCGCCGCCTTTTTCGCCGCCGGCTTCTTCGCCGCCGGCTTTCTGGCGGTTGGATGTCGCGCCGGGGTGGCCGCGGCGGGCACAGTCACCTCGCCCACGCGCCGCGTCAGGCTCGCCGCCCCCACACGCTCGCCCACATGCAACTCAATGTGCGCCGTGCGCCGCTGGTAGCGGTAGGCCCGGCCCATGGGCGCCGGGCGGATGCGCTTCTGGCGCGGTCCTTCGTTGACAAAGGCGCGCGTCACGTAGAGCGCGTCCACATCCACGTCGCCGCGGTCGCTGGCGTTGGCGATGGCCGACTGCAGCAGCTTGGCCACGTCGCGCGCGATGCGCTTGGGGGTGAAGCGCAACCGGTGCAGGGCATCCTCGGCGCGCATTCCCCGGATCAGATCCACCACGAGGCGGGCCTTCTGCGGCGAAACGTGGACAAAACGGGCGATGGCTTTGGCTTCCGGCATGGTGATTTAGGAGGCGGGCGCGGAGGTCTTCTCCGACGCCACCTTGACCGAGTGGCCCTTGAAGGTGCGGGTGGGGGAAAACTCCCCCAGTTTGTGCCCCACCATGTTCTCGGTGAGGTAGACGGGAATGAACTTCTTGCCGTTGTGTACGGCCACGGTGTGGCCCACGAACTCGGGCAGCACGGTCGAGCGCCGCGACCAGGTCTTGTACACCTTCTTCTCGTTGCGCCGGTTCAGCTCGGCCAGGCGCTGTTCCAGGTGCGCGTCCACGAACGGGCCTTTTTTGACGGATCGGGCCATGGTCGCTACTTCCTCTTCTGCCGCCGGTTCACAATCCAGCGGTCGGTGCGTTTGCTGTTGCGGGTTTTGAAGCCGCGCGTGGGCTGGCCCCAGGGCGTCACCGGATGCCGTCCGCCGCTGGTCTTCCCCTCGCCGCCTCCATGCGGATGGTCCACCGGGTTCATGCTCACACCGCGATTTACCGGACGCCGCCCCAGCCAGCGCGAGCGACCCGCCTTGCCCAGCGTGCGCCCCTCGTGCTCGACGTTGCCCAGCGTCCCGATGGTGGCCATGCATTCGGCCAGCACGCGGCGGGTTTCTCCGCTGGGCAGCTTGAGCAGGGCGTAGGTGCCTTCCTTCGAGATCAGTTGCGCGCTGCCGCCGGCGGCGCGTACCATCTGCCCGCCCTTGCCCGGCCGCAACTCAATGTTGTGCACTGCCGTGCCCGGCGGAATGTTGCGCAGCGGCAGCGCGTTGCCCAGCAGAATGTCCGCCTCCGGGCCGCTGGCCACATGCATGCCCACCCGCAGCCCCGCCGGCTGCAGAATGTAGCGCCGCTCCCCGTCGCGGTACTTCAGCAGCGCGATATGGGCGCTGCGGTTGGGATCGTACTCGACCGATTCCACCTCGGCCGGCACCCCCGCCTAGTCGCGCTTGAAATCAATCACCCGGTACATGCGCTTGTGGCCGCCGCCGCGGTGCCAGATCGTGGTGTCGCCCGAGCTGCGCCGCCCGCCCGTCACCCGGCGCGGCTCCAGCAGCGGCTTGTGCGGCGTGGCGCGCGATATCTCCTCACTCACGACCACCGACTGGTAGCGGCGGGTGGGGGTGGTGGGGCGGAAGGTTTTAATGGGCATGGCGTGAATCCTGTCTCTCGTCAGACGTTCTCAACGTACTCGGGCATTTTCTCTCCCGCCCGCAGCGTCACGTAGGCCTTCTTCCAATCCGGCCGCCACCCGACGATGCGGCCCCGGCGCCGCTCCTTGCCGTGCATGCGCGCCGTGCGCACCGACTCCACCTTGACCTTGAAGATGGCCTGCACCGCCTCGCGGATCTCCACCTTGCTGGCCTTGGGGTTGACCTCAAAGACCAGCGCATGGAACTTCTCCTTCGTGGCCAGTCCCTTCTCCGTGATGATCGGGCGTTTGATGACTTCAAAACGGGTACGCATGGGAATGTCTCAACAGTCTCGGTTTACTTCGCCGCTCCCGCGGCCTTGGTGCGGGCGCGGGCCGCGTTCTGCAATTTCTCCAGGGCGGGCTGGCTGATGACCACCTTCTGATAGCGGAGCAGGTGATACGGGTGTACCTCCCGCGCCGGTTGCAGCGCCACGCCGGCCAGGTTGCGCGCGCTCCGCGTCAGCGCCTCGGCCGGGTTCACATCCACCAGCAGCGCCGTGCCGCCGGCCTCCAGCCGGTCCAGCGCCGCGCGCAGCAGCTTGGTCTTGGGCTCCGGCAGGGTGAAGCTGTCCACTACGGTCAGCTCCTGGTCCGTGTACTTGGCCGCCAGCGCCGAGCGCAGCGCCCCGGCCAGCTTCTTGCGTGGCATGACCCAGGCGTAGCTGCGCGGCTGCGGCCCGTGCACGGTGCCGCCGTGCCGCCACAGCGGTGTGCGGATCGAGCCCACGCGCGCCCGCCCGGTGCCCTTCTGCTTCCACAGTTTCTTGCCGCTGCCGCTGACCTCGGCCCGCCCCTTGGTCTTGTGCGTGCCGCGGCGCTGGGCGGCGCCGTAGTGGCGCACCGCTTCCCACAGCAGCTCCGCGTTCACCGGAGCGCCGAAGACCTCCTCGGCCAGCTCCAGCGAGCCCACGATTTCGTTGTTCAGATTTTTCACCGCAATCGAAGGCATGGCTATTTCCGTTTCGACACCTTCAAGGGATTGATATTGGCCACCCCGGCAAAGCCCCGGCGCTGCGGCGGCGGCTGCACCGCCCGGCGCAACACTAGGTAGCCGCCGTTCGGTCCAGGCACGGCCCCGCGTACGGCCAGCACGTTGTCCTCGACATCCACCGACACCACCTGCAGGTTGCGTACGGTGACGCGCGCGTGGCCCATGTGTCCGGCCGCGCGCATCCCCTTGAGCACGCGCGAGGGGAAGGCACTGGCCCCAATCGAGCCCGGCGCGCGGTGGAACATCGAGCCGTGCGTGGCCGCGCCGCCGCCGAAGTGATGGCGCTTGACGACGCCGGCAAAGCCGCGTCCCTTGCTCACCCCCACCACGTCCAGGTACTCGCGCTCTTGAAACATCTCCGCCAACACCTGGTCGCCCACCTTGGCTCCCTCCTCGCCGTTGCCGCTCACCGGCACCTCGCGCAGGAAGCGGCAGGGCGGAAGGTTGTTCTTCTCCAGCCGCTGCAACTCGGCCTTGCTCAGCCGCGAGGGCTTGGTGAACTCGATCAGCCCCAACTGCGCCGCCTCGTAGCCGTCGCGCTCGCTCGTCTTGCGCTGCACCACGACGCAGGGACCGGCCTGGATGAGCGTCACCGGCACCCGCTCCCCGGCGGCCGTATAGGTTTCGCTCATTCCGATTTTCTTGCCTAGGATTCCATTGACCATGGCGGGCCTCGTGACTACTTGTGTTCCTTGCCAAAGGCTTTGATTTCCACGTCCACCCCGGCCGGCAGATCCAGCTTCATGAGCGCGTCCATGGTCTGCTGGGTCGGCTCGAGCAGGTCCAGCAGCCGCTTGTGCGTGCGCATCTCGAACTGCTCCCGGCTCTTCTTGTCCACGTGCGGCGAGCGCAGCACCGTGTAGCGGTTGATGAGCGTGGGCAGCGGGATGGGCCCGGCGATCTCGGCGCCCGTGCGCCGCGCCGTTTCCACGATCTCGTGCGTGGAGGCGTCGAGAACGCGGTAATCGTAGGCTTTCAGTCGAATGCGAATGCGCTCGCGTACCATGTCGTCTTCCTTTATTGCACGATCTCGGTGATGGTCCCGGCGCCCACCGTGCGTCCGCCCTCGCGGATGGCAAAGCGCAGCCCCTTGTCCATCGCCACCGGCGTGATCAACTCCACCACCAGCGCCACGTTGTCCCCCGGCATCACCATCTCCGTCCCCGTCGGCAGCTCCGCCACCCCCGTCACGTCCGTCGTGCGCATGTAGAAC
>JBOGKL010000299.1:0-3518 GCA_050745525.1 Terriglobales bacterium
GGATGGCGATGATGTCCTGGAGTTCCTTGTATCTTTGCAAAATCTGCTGCACCTTGCGCGCGATCTGGTAATGCTCCTCCCCGACCACGTGGGGATCGAGGATGCGGGAAGTGGAATCCAAGGGGTCCACCGCGGGATAAATCCCCAGTTCCGTCAAGGCACGGTTCAGGACGGTGGTGGCGTCCAGGTGCGAGAAGGAAGTGGCGGGGGCAGGGTCGGTTAAGTCGTCGGCGGGCACGTAGATGGCCTGCACCGAGGTGATGGAGCCGTTCTTGGTGGAGGTGATACGCTCCTCGAGCTCGCCCATTTCCGTGGCCAGATTGGGCTGGTAGCCCACCGCCGAGGGCATGCGCCCCAGCAGCGCAGAAACTTCCGAGCCGGCCTGGGTAAAGCGGAAAATGTTGTCAATGAACAGCAGCACGTCCTGGTTTTCGACGTCGCGGAAATATTCCGCCACCGTCAGTCCGGTCAGGCCGACGCGCAGGCGCGCGCCGGGCGGCTCGGTCATCTGTCCGTAGATCAGCGCCGCCTTGCTCTTGCTGGGATCGCCGGGCACGATCACGCCCGACTCCGACATCTCCAGCCACAGGTCGTTGCCCTCTCTCGTGCGTTCGCCCACTCCGGTGAACACCGACACGCCGCCGTGCTTGGTGGCGATGTTGTTGATCAGCTCCATGATGATGACCGTCTTGCCCACGCCGGCGCCGCCGAACAGGCCGATCTTGCCGCCGCGCAGGTAGGGCTCGAGCAGGTCCACCACCTTGATGCCGGTCTCGAACATCTGCAGCTCGGTGGATTGCTCCTCGAGCGAGGGCGCCGGCCGGCGGATGGGCGAGCGCAGCTCGGTGGTGATGGGCCCCAGCTTGTCCACCGGCTGGCCCACGACGTTCATCACCCGCCCCAGGCAGGCGTTGCCCACCGGCACCATGATGGGCCCTCCGGTGTCGCGCGCCTGCATGCCGCGCACGAGCCCGTCGGTGGCCTCCATGGCGATGCACTTGACGCGCCCCTCGCCCAGGTGCTGCTGCACCTCGACGGTGATGTCGAGCGGGGTGGGCACGTCGAAGCCCTCCGACGTCACCCGCAGCGCCTGGTTGATGGGCGGCAGCGACGCCTCGGGAAAGTGGCAGACGATGACCGGGCCGGTGATCTCGATCACGCGGCCGGCAGCGGTGGGTGAGGTGGGGGTGATGGCCATGGGTGGAATCTCTTAGCCGAGCGCGCTGGCCCCGCTCACCACCTCGATGATCTCCTTGGTGATGGCGGCCTGGCGCACGCGGTTCATATGCAGGGTGAGGGAATCGATCAGATCGCCGGCGTTGCCCGTCGCCGCCTCCATCGCGTTCATGCGCGCGGCGTGCTCGGAGGCAAGCGACTCCAGCAGCGAGCGGTAAATCTGGGTCTCGATGGCGCGCGGCAGCAGCGCCGCAATCAACTGCCCCGGCGCGGATTCAAAGATGTAGTCGCGCCCGGCGCCTTCGCCGGACTTCTCCGCCGCCTGCGGCAGCGCGAACGGCAGCAGCCGGTGCCGGGTCACCACCTGCTGCAGCACGGACTTGAACTCGTTGCCCACGGTCACGACTTCGTCCACCGCGCCGGTGGCGAAGGCGCGCATGGCTTGGGCGGCAATGGTGCGCGCCGCGTCGTAGTGAATGGCGTGGGCAAATAGCCCGATGTGCTCGCCCGCCAGCGGCGCGCCGTGGCGCTTGAGCGCGTCCCGGCCCTTGCGGCCGACGGCCAGGTAGCGCGCTTCCCCGCCCGCCGGCGTGCCCAGCGCGGCCATGGCTTTGAAGATGTTGGCGTTGAAGGCGCCGACCATGCCGCTATCGGTGGTGATCACGATCACGAGGCGGGTCCGGACTTCGCGCTGGGCTAGCAACGAGCCCAAGTTCCAGTCCTCGCCGGCGAGTTGCGCATCGGCCAGCTCCTGCGGGTCCAGATACGCCGCCAGGCCCGCCATCAGCGCATGCAACTGCTGGGCGTAGGGGCGCGCCGCCAGCGCCTGCTCCTGGGCCCGGCGCAGCTTGGCGGCGGAAACCATCTTCAGCGCCTGCGTGATCTGCTGGGTGTTGCGCACCGAGCGGATGCGGCGGCGAATGTCTAAAAGATTCGGCATGCGCTAGCTCGCCTTGGCCGCCTCGTCGGTGAGAAAGCGCTGCTTCGCCTCCTCGATGGCCTTGCGCGTCTTGGCGCGCAGATCGTCGTCGAGCGCCTTCTTCTCCGCCAATTCGCTCAGCAGCCCCGGGTTGGCGTTGTCCAGGAACTGGTACAGCGCGGCCTCGAACGGCCGCACCTGTTCGACCTTCAGGTCATCCAGATACCCGTTGGTAGCGGCGAAAATCGCGATGATCTGCTTCTCCACCGGCAGCGGCGAGTACTGATCCTGCTTCAGCAGCTCCACCATGCGCTGCCCGCGATTCAATTGCGCCGCCGTGGTCTTGTCCAGATCGCTGCCGAACTGCGCGAACGCGGCCAGCGACCGGTACTGCGCCATGGCCAGGCGCAGCGTGCCCGCCACCTGCTTCATGGCCTTCACCTGCGCGTTGCCGCCGACGCGGCTCACCGAGATGCCGACGTTGATGGCCGGGCGCACGCCGCTGTTGAACAGGTCGCTGTCGAGAAAGATCTGTCCGTCGGTGATGGAGATCACGTTGGTGGGAATGTAGGCGCTGACGTCGCCCGCCTGGGTCTCGATCACCGGCAGCGAGGTGAGCGAGCCGCCGCCCAGTTCCTTGCTCAGCTTGCTGGCGCGCTCGAGCAGCCGCGAGTGCAGGTAAAACACGTCACCCGGATACGCCTCGCGCCCCGGCGGACGCCGCAGCAGCAGCGAAATTTCCCGGTACGCGGCCGCGTGCTTGGAGAGGTCGTCGTACACGGTGAGCGCGTGCCGCCGGCTGTCGCGGAAGTACTCCCCGATGGCGCAGCCCGCGTAGGGCGCCAAATAGAGCATCGGCGCCGGATCGCTGGCCGTGGCCGCCACCACGATGCTGTAATCCATCGCCCCGTAGCGCTCCAGCGTCGCCACCACCTGCGCCACGGTCGAGCGCTTCTGCCCGATGGCGACGTAGATGCAGATCAGGTCCTTGCCCTTCGCGTTCAGGATCGTATCCAGCGCCACCGCCGTCTTGCCCGTCTGCCGGTCGCCGATGATCAGCTCGCGCTGCCCGCGACCGATGGGCACCATGGCGTCAATGGCTTTCAGCCCGGTTTGCATCGGCTCCTTCACCGGCGAGCGGTCGAGCACGCCCGGCGCGATGCGCTCAATGGCGTTGAACTGTTCGGTGGCGATGGCGCCTTTGCCGTCAATCGGCTGTCCCAGCGCGTTCACCACGCGCCCGATCATGGCCTCGCCCACCGGCACCGACATGATGCGGTGCGTGCGCTTGACCTGCTCGCCCTCGCGGATCTCGGTGTAGTCGCCCAGCATCACCCCGCCCACCTGGTCCTCTTCCAGGTTCATGGCGATGCCCGCCACCCCGTGCGGAAACTCGAGCAGCTCGCCCGACATGACCTTCTCC
>JBOGKL010000300.1:0-4293 GCA_050745525.1 Terriglobales bacterium
GGGGTATGGTGCTGACCGTAAGCGCGCGCGTGAAGGTGGCCGCGCTGCCGCGCAGGTTGGCGGCGCGCGCGGTGACCATGAGTTGCGCCGGACCGTCGTTGAGGCCGGGGACGTCGGCGCGCCCGGCCTGGAAGGAAAAGTGCACCACGATAGGGCTGTCGCCGGTGGAAAACCAGCGCCGGGCGGCGAAGTTGCGGCTGGCGATGGGGATCTGCTTGCCGCCTTGCACGTAATGCGCCGCGACGGAGGAGACGCCCGCGGGCGAATCCAAGGCGAAGGTCACGAACGAATGCTGGCCGACGGCCGCCGGCAGGTCCGTAGCGGTGATGGTGGGCGCCGAGCCCCGGAACCAGGCGTAGCCGAAGGCAACGACGATCAGAAGAATAATGATGACGGCCAGGTTGCGTAGGCCATGCGAAGGGGTGGCATCAAGGCTGGGCACTGCGGAAAGTCCTTAAGCGGGCGGGAGTAAAGCTGGATTATAGCGCGAGCCGCCAGTTTGCTAGAATTCTAGGGGCCGGGCGCGGTAGCCAAGTGGTAAGGCAGAGGTCTGCAAAACCTTTATTCGTGAGTTCGATTCTCACCCGCGCCTCCAGTCTTTTCAATAACTTCCGCGATCCGTGCGGCCGCCGCCGTGGTCTTGCCCGACCGCACGCTGAGCCGCGCGCTCAATGTCCACGTCGGCGATCCGCAGACGTGGCCCGATCGCCCGGAGCCTATACCGTCGTGTTCAGTAACGGGCCATCACTGATGTTTTCGCGGAACATCGTCGTCAATCTGCAATTGAGATACGTTCAGTCGTGACCCTGAGCGGTGGCCGGGGCACTCGGAACACATCACCTCCGCCGCGCCCGCCTCCCCGCTTGACGGCCCGCGCGAGGGGCCACGGTTGAGTTGACAGGGCGGCGCCGAAGGCGCGCGACCTGCAACCTCGACTGGGAGCGGGGGAAGGAGGCGGAAGGGCGACGGCTGCCATTACTGCTGCCATCGGGGTGTGGCCCCGAGAACAACCATCCAGTGTCACTGATCGGGGTGCGTGGTTCTTGACCCCACCCGACACCGGAAATGCAGACAAGGAGAAACTCAATGAAAAAAGCAGTGGCTCGTTTCTGGCGGGATGACCGCGGCCAGGCCGCGGGTGCATAGGCGCAGAGCGAGAGTGCGAATAACTAAGCAGCGCGCCCAGGTGCGAGAGGTCCATGACCGGATAAGCAGAATTACCCCAGCGCCTGGGCACTGAGCGCAGTGCCGCCCTCGCCCCGCGCCTGCGGCTGCCGGTTTGCCAGCCAGTAGAGCACCAGCCAGGCTGCCGGCGTCCACGAATAGGCGTAATGCGCCGGGCTGGCCCCAGCGCTCGGCAGGTACAGGATCACCGCCTGGACCATCAGAAACAGCCCCAGCGCGGCAAGTTGCCTCGATCCGGGCCGTCGCTTAGCCGCACTCGCGGCCGCTGCCACGGCGAGCACCGCTAGCAGCTCATCCAAAAAGAACTCATAGGGCGTCAGCGCCAGCGATACCAGCAGCACCCAGGGCAGCCGCTCGCGCCAGTCCCAAGTCTCGCGAGCCCGCACATAGTAAAAGACAACCCAGATCACGCCCAGCGCCGGAAACGCAAAATCCGGCCACGGACTCCCCGCCAGACGGCGGCACAGCCCCGCCAGGCTTGAAAATTGCTGCGTGGCCAGATGTGTGTCATAGAGCGACCCCAGGTATTGCCCCACCACCGCGGGATCGCGGATCAACACGAATCCCAAGGCGCCCACCACCAGTGCCCCCATCCCGGCGAGCTGCCGCCACTGCCGTCGCTCCACCGCCCAGATCAGGAAAACCGGCCAGAACAGAAAACAGATATTGAACTTCATCGTAGCCAGAAACAATCCGGCGCCGGCAGCAAGCGGTGAACCCCTCTCACAGCGTAGAAACAGAGCGAATCCCAGCAGCACCAACCAGCCGGTTTGCGCAACAGTCAGAAATAAGAGCGTGGGAACAAAAAACAGCGGCAGGAAGGCTGCCCAGGCGGGCCGATAGGGTCCATAGATATTGGCCAGCAACGCCAATGCTCCCAGCACCCCCGCCAGCGAGGCTACGTCCCAAAGCCAGTAGGCGTTGGCATAGCCGAGCATACCCAACGGCAAAAACAGCGGCAATGTCCACGGCGGATTTCGTGGTAGCAGCGCTCGCCAGGCGCGCGACCTCGGTAGCGATTCCATGGCCGCCACCCGGCTCACATCGTAGGGATTTTGGTGCGTCAGGAGCAGCCGACCTGCCGTCCAATAGGCTTCCATGTCGACCCGCTTCCTCGCCATGCCCACGTCGCCGGTGAGGCCCTTCAGCCCCCAGGCCAGAAAAGCCGCCGCCGCCAACGCCAGCAGGATTTTCACCCACTTCTGCATCTGTCCCCAGCCTCCCCCGCTGCTTCCGCCACGGCCGCCCATGGCTCCCGGCGCCCGCAGCCGCCCGCCACGGCCGATTTTCCCACACCGGCGGCGACCGAGCACAGAATCGTGCGCATGGGACGGCCAAAAAGATTATCCCTGGCAAAAATGACGCCGGCGGGAACCTGTACTTTGCCGACACCGCCGATAACGTCGTGCGCGAGGTATTGGCCGGCAGCGGGCTCACCGAAATCGTGGCGGGGAACGGAGCCGCGGGCAACAGCGGCGACGGCGGGGCCGCAACCAGCGCTGAGCTCACCGCCCCAGCCGCGCTGGCCGTGGATGGCGAGGGCAATCTCTACATCCTCGACGGGAGCGTCTCGGTGCGCAAGGTGGCTGCGGGCAGCGGCACCATCACCACCGTGCTGGGCCCCAACACGCTCGGCACCGGCCTGCAGCAGGGAGGCATTGGTTTTGACGGGAGCGGCGACTTGTACGTGCTGGACAACGGCCAGGTGTTCGAGCAGAAGCCAAATGCCGCCGCTCCCGTCGTCGTAGCCGGCAACGATTCCAATGCCGTGTGCGCGGCGGCTACCGACGCGGTGGGTGACGGTTGCCCGGCGACTCAGGCGCAACTCAACGCGTATTTGGGCTTCGCCGTGGATGCGGCCGGTGATGTATTCCTCAGCTCCAACGGGTGCGGAACTCAAATTCCCCTCCGTCATGGCGTTCGACACCCAAGGGAATATGTACGTTCCGGACTACGGCGCCAACGTCGTCCGCGAGATCGTGAAGGGCACCGGGATCATCCAGACCGTGGTCGGCACCGGCTAGGCGGGTCCATTTCGCGCCCGAGCGAAATGGCTGCCCTGCGTAGCTTTAGCGAATGGAAGCGGCCAAGCCCGTCCCCGTGCGGCCTTAGAGAGCGGGCCAGCGCGGCAGAGCCGCGCTGGGTGCCCGCGATCAAAAACTGAATTCCAGCTTCAACTGCACCAGGCGCGGCGAATTGTCGGAGCCTAGCACGCCATAGATGGAGCTGGGCGAACCCACGGCGTTCAGAATTTGCCCGAAGGTCGGGTCGGCCAGATTCGAATCCGGCACGGCGAAGTTGGGATGGTTGAACAGGTTGAACGCCTGCGCGCCAAAACCGAACTTCATGGACTCGGTGATGTTGGTGAACTTCATCAGCCCGAAGTCGGTCTCGATGTAGGCCGGGCCGTGGAACTGGTTGAGCGCCTGGGCGCCAAAGCCGCCGGCGGCCGAGCTGAACTGCGAGGAGCTTAAGCACGGCGTGCTCGGCGTCGAACAAGAGCCGATCGTGCCGCCATGGAAGTTGGCGAAGATGCCGTAGGCCGGGCCGGAGGGGCTGGAGGCATAGTTACTGGCCGCCAGCGCCGCGTTTTCCGCGCTCGCCCAAACCGTGTAGGGCAGCCCGGAATGAGCGGTGATGGTGCCGGAGATCTGCCAGCCCTGGGCCAGCCATTGCGGCGCAAAGCTCAGGCGCGTGAAGGGCACCGTATAGACGTAGTTGGCGGTCAGGTCGTTGCGGACGTCGAAGTTCGCGTTGCCGTAGGACGCCATCGGGTCATAGGGGTCCTCAATGTACATCGGGCTGGAGGTCCCGATCTCATCGGTCAACGCGTGGCTGTAGGTGTAGTTGATCTGGATGACGTTGCTGCCGAAGCGGTCCACGAAGTTGAGATAGCCGCCGTTGTAGTTCGACTTGCCCACCTGCTGCTGGATGGTCACGGTGCCGAAGGCGGGGTCGGGCGCCGTGGCGGGCAAGCCGGCAAAGCCCGGGGCATAGGCGTTCGCCGATCCGTTCTGCACCCAGCCGTGGACGAGGGAATCGCCGGCGTAGCCGAGCGTGATCGAGGAGTTCCTCCATAGCCCGCGCTCGACCTCGAGGCTCCATTTG